>CAZAMT010000243.1:0-6375 GCA_964486145.1 uncultured Bacteroidales bacterium | reverse complement strand
TTGAAATGAGTGCCAAATTTCAGGTTTGGTCACAAATTTTAAACAGATGAAAACAATAAATGATATAGAGGAGAAAACCGGGTTAAAGCCCCAATTTGAAAAGCGGGGCGGGATGTTGCCTGTGGTAGTTCAGGAATCGAAAACCGGACGGATTTTAATGCTGGCCTCGGTAAACGAAGAAGCGCTGCATAAAGCCATCGAAACCGGTTTTGCTACTTTTTGGAGTACATCGCGCAATCAACTGTGGACGAAAGGAGAAACATCAGGTGATTATCTGAAAATTAATGATGAATGATCTATTCATAAATATTTTGGTAAGCACGGGAATTGTATGTGTAGCTTCTTTTGCCGGTGTATTGTTTCTTGCTTTTAAAATAAAGTTGTTGCAGAAAATGATATTCCTGCTCGTAAGTTTTGCTGTTGGGGCAATTTTTGGGAATGTGTTTTTTATCCTTATCCCGGAATCTTTTCATCAAATAGCAAATAAACAAACCATTGGTTTACTGGCTTTGTCGGGATTACTTTTGATGTTTATTATCGAGAAATTCATCCATTGGAACCATAATCACGACTTACATCAAATAAAGGCCGTATCCGCTCTTGGCCCGGTTAGTCTGGTAACCGATGGCCTGCATAATTTTACCGATGGTATTCTTATTGCAGCTTCGTGGATGATTTCGCCAGAGGCTGGCATTGCCACAACCATTGCGGTTATACTGCATGAAATACCACAGGAAATAAGTGATTTTGGTATCCTGATTCATGCCGGGTATTCAACAAAAAAGGCTTTGCTTTATAATTTTATCGCGGCATGTACAGCCATTATAACAAGGTTGGCTTTAATGCTTTACATTCAAAATAAATCAGGACACACTCGTAGTAAAACTAACGAAAGCAACGCGAAAGAATATCATCTTCATACCCATTAATGATAAAAAGTTTATTTATGATAGCAACCAATAACGTACAATATAAGTACCCCGAAAGTCAGCAACTTTCTTTTCCGGAGATTTTCATAAAAGAAAAAGAACAATGGCTGTTAAAAGGCAGTTCAGGGAGTGGTAAAACCACATTCATTCATTTATTGGCCGGAATACTGACCCCCACCCGGGGAAGCGTTTCAATAAACAGTGTATTACTGGAAAACCTCAATCAATCCGGCCTGGATAGATTCAGGACTAAAAATGTAGGCCTGATATTTCAAAAGCACCTGTTTATTCATTCAATAAGCATGTATCAAAATGTATTGATACCGCGAAAATATGGTGGTGGTAACAGCGATAAAAACCAAATCTATCAACTGATGGATGACCTGGATATTGCACATTTGGCAGGAAACAAACCCATTCATCTCAGCCAGGGTGAACTGCAACGTTTTTCTATTGCCAGGGCACTGGCCAATAAACCAAAAGTTGTTATTGCCGATGAGCCTACCTCCAGCCTGGATGATGTGAATTGCCGGCGGTTTATTGAACTTGTTCAAAAGAATTGTGAACAGCATGGAGCAACATTGCTGATAGCAACACACGATGCACGTGTTGAAAAACATTTCAAACATATTATCCGATTAAATTAATATACAATGAATATGCTAGGTTTGTCCATATCTCAATTAAGGTCAAGGCCTTTTAATTCCTTACTAAGTATTTCTATGTTTGCTTTAGGAATGGGTATAATCTCACTTTTATTGCATTTCGAAAAATATACACAAAACCAAATAGCAGGTAATCTTGCCGGGATTGACCTGGTTGTCGGCGCAAAAGGCAGTCCGCTGCAACTGATTATGTCTTCTGTATTGCACGCTGATAACCCAACCGGTAACATCTCGTTGGATGAAGCACAAAAAATTACTGAAAACCCTTTGGTTGAAAAGACCATACCCATTGCATTGGGCGACAATTACAAAGGCTTTCGCATTGTCGGGGCATCAAAGGAATATGTTGACCAGTATCAGGGGCAATTGCAAACAGGACAATGGAATAAACAGGTTATGGAAGTGCTCATAGGAAGCACCGTAGCGGAAAAAACAGGCCTGAAAACCGGTGATAAGTTTACCGGCGTTCACGGCTTCATGGAAGAGGGGCACCATCATGAAGACCATCCGTATGTTGTTTCAGGTATTTTAAAACCAACAGGTGCGGCACTTGACAGGCTGATTATTACCCATGTAGAGAGTGTATGGCATGTGCATGGTCATGAACATGAACATGATGATGAGCATACTGAAAAAGAACCCGAAGATACACATGAACATGACCATACTGATAATGAAACAGAAAAAATCCTGAACAAAGTTGAAAACCATGAAGAATTATCGGAACATGAAATAAAACGCTACAATGCGTATAAGAGAAACATTGAAAATAGAGAAGAAAAAACAGACAAAGAAATTACAGCCCTGCTTGTTTTTTACAGAAATCCGATGGCTGCTACCACCCTTCCCCGTCTGATAAACCAACATACAACCATGCAGGCAGCCTCGCCCTCCATTGAATTAAACAGGTTGATGTCTTTATTGGGGATTGGTTTTGATGCCCTTCGTATTCTTGCATGGGTTATTATTGTGTTCTCGGGTATTAACATCATGATCCATTTATTACACAAACTTAACCAGGAAATATATGAGATTGCCTTGTTGCGTTCGCTGGGAGTTGGCAGGTACAGAATTCTGCTTTTACTTTTTTGGCAGGGTATTATATTGGCTGTATCAGGTTGGATAACAGGTATGTTTATAGTAAGAACAGCCATGTTCTTCATAAATACTAATATTGATAATTTGGCAATATCATTGCAATATGGACTGATAAACAAAGAATTTATAGTGTTGGGGTATGCCCTGGGAATTGGTGTGATAAGCGCTTTAATTCCGGCTATCCGCGCCTATCGAACAGATATTCATTTTCTACTGAATAAATTATGATAAGATTATTATTCATACTGGTTTTTTGTTTTTATTCATCAGGAAGACAGGTTTCGGGGCAGATTGGTACCAAAGATAATGTTTGGGAGGTTCTTTTGAATGAGGTAAAAATAAAATACGTGTACGCTGTTAATTACGGGACGTATTTACCAAAACCAAAGTTCAGAAAAGAGTTAAAGCAGCTAGACGGAAAAGAAATTATCTTAAAGGGCTTTTTCCTGCCGGTTGATGTTACCGGAAGTGTTTTTGTTCTCTCGTACAACCCAATGAACATGTGTTTTTTTTGCACAGGCTCAGGTATCGAAACAATTTTAGAAATGAATGTAAAAGCTGATCAAGTAAACAAATTCAAACGTTTAAAAACAGATGATTATATTAAAGTGAAGGGTGTTTTAAAATTGAACGGAAATGATTTTAAACATCTGGTATACATTCTAAATAACGTTGAACTAATTGAAATCATTGAGTGAGGATGTATATCATTCGTTCGTTTGTTAATATGCTTAAAATTCAAATGCAACGGGCATTTATACAATTGCCGGCATTTCGTTTACATTTTTTCTGTTTACAATTTACCACTATTAAAATTAGAACGCTGATAGAAAAAATCCGCGTAAATCCGTTCGATCTGGTGTTATCTGCGTCCCATTTATGCTAATATAAATCGGGGCAGGCTGTGTGTGTCTTAAGTTTAATCATGGATGTTTCATTATGTACTTTTACTTGTTTAGCTACTTCAATTCATAAATTATTGCTATCCATTTGTTTTCAAAGTAAATAAATCTTTATTCGTGTGATAATCCTAAGATGTTAGGGTTTTTTAATCCTCATGGGTAGTCTGCTTCTTTATATCGTTGAAGTTTCACTAGAATAAAATCATAACAAATAGTGATTCCTTATCTAATTTTCAACATGTATTTTTGATGAATGAGCAATTATACAGAGTTATAATTTAATAATGCCACAGGTTTCCTGTTTTCACTGTTGAGTATGGACCAGGCAAAAAATGTATTGCTATTTATATTCTCTGTGACTTCAACCGCTTAGGCGGTATCGGGTCATAACCTCTCGGAAGCTGCATGAGAGATTCATTTGAATAATAGCATGTGGAATTAAAAGAATAGTTAATGAACAAGAACTTACCCTTTACAACAAAAACAAAAATGGCGGATGTAATCCATAAAGATTACAGGCTGATTCCTATTATAGGCAGGTTTAATATCCAATACGGGTTTGGTAATAAAACCGTTGCAGAGGTATGTGATGGCTATAACATCAACGTGTGGTTTTTCCTTGAAATAATCAATTCATACCACAACCATGAGTATTTTCCAAAGAAACAATTGCAAAATTTTAGCGCGAGGTTAATTATTGATTATTTGAGAAGTACCCACCAATACTATTTAAATACAAAAATACCGGATATTGAAGGATATATTGATAAGATGGAAAAGAGCGTTTCCGAAAAAAACCTGAAAAATGTCCAATTGCTCAATAGTTTTTTCAGGGACTATAAAAACGAACTTGAAAAACACCTTGAACGGGAAGAAGACCAGGTATTTCCATATATCCTAAACCTGGAAAAATCAGTGGAAAAAAAGCAAATATTACCTGAACTGCTCGTGCTGGTCCAAAAAGAACCCATTGAAAACTATGAACGCACACACGATGATGTAGAATCGAAACTGAGTGATTTAAAAAACCTAATCATGCGCCATCTCCCACCGGTATTGTGCAAAGAGCTATGCCAGAAACTGCTGGTCGAGTTGTTCCGTCTCGAAGCCGATTTAGAAGACCATGCAAGGATTGAAGACAAAGTATTAGTGCCAAAAGTAAAGCTCCTGGAGCAGAAAATTCTTGAAACGAGTGAAACAAACTGAAGCAGTTAAAATTAAAGTGGTCATTGCTGCCCGTCAGTTTTTATACAGGCTGGGTATAAAAACAATTATAAGTGTTATTGGTGTTGAACCTGAATTATTCGAAACAAACAGTTTTGAAAACACAAAAAAATGCCTGGTTTCCAATCCGGAAATCGATTATCTGGTAATGAACGATGATATTTTACCAACACCAAAGGCAACACACTTTAAAGAAATTGACAGACTAACTGTGTGTGGAAAACTTATGCTGATAGGTGATGATCCAATTGAAAACTGTCCATGTGCCAACTATGCCTTAAACATTGAAAACCAGAAAGAAATGGTTGAACGGTTTCAGGAGTTCTTTTTTGAACCAGAAACCAATAATTCAGATAAAATTAAGGAACAACTAAGTGAAAGGGAACTGGATGTATTGAAGGCTGTAGCCCACGGATACTCGAACAAAGAAACTGCAGACAAACTTTGCATAAGCATCAACACCGTTATCACGCACCGGAAGAATATTACCGATAAGCTGGGCGTTAAAACGATTGCAGGCCTGACCGTTTATGCTATAATGAACAATATCATAAACCCTGAGGATGTAACATCTTGACCCAAAATGAGCATTTTACCTATGATTTAACAGACCACCAAATGAAGTGAATTCATGGCTTCAAATACGTTTGTATGTATTGATTCTAAATATAAATTAGATTGTATGCTTATTTAGACTAATTTTGTGTAAAAAATGATGCAAATACACGGCGACTTGAAAATGGCTGATATAGTTCACTTAAATTATCAGTTGCTTACCATACTCGAACGTTTTGATATATCCCTGGGCTTTGGAGATAAGGCCATTAAAGTGGTTTGTGAGGAAAATAATGTGAATGTTGAATTCTTTCTGGAAATAATCAATTCTTACCATGACCCGAATTATTTTCCCAGGCAAAATCTGCAGAGCTTTCCGGTACATCTTATCATACATTACCTTCAAAAAACACATAACTACTACCTTGACAAGAAGATTCCCCTCATCGAAACATACATTGAAGAGCTCATCAATAGTTGCGATAGCAAGAACAAGGCGAACCTGAAACTGGTGGATCAGTTTTTCAGGGTTTATAAGGATGAGCTGGACAACCATATTCAACGTGAAGAAACCAAGGTTCAACCTTATGTATTGCAAATTGAAGAAGCTTTTACTAACAAACAGTTGCCCGAAGAGGTGTGGAAACAAATGAATACATATTCAATTGATGATTTTGAAGATGAGCATGACAACATGGAAGATAAGTTATACGATCTGAAAAACATCATCATTAAATACCTGCCACCCATAAAAAACATGGATTTATGCAATAACATTTTGTTTGAATTGTTCCGGCTGGAAGCTGATTTAAACAATCATGCACGCATTGAAGACAAAGTGCTGGTGCCAAAAATCAGGATAATGGAAAAAGAATTGCTAAAGCTAAAAGCGAACTCTTAGATATGAAAGAAAACATTGTCCTGATCGCTTCAGCATCATACTTGCTCAGGCAGGGGTTTTCGCAGTTGCTAAAGCAGGTGAATGTTCAGCTTGATGTAGTT
>CAZAMT010000242.1:0-6416 GCA_964486145.1 uncultured Bacteroidales bacterium | reverse complement strand
ATGGTCTGTTTCATGTTTACTATTTCTATTAATTGTTTGGTAAGTGATAAATGGTTCCAGTGCTCGGTGTGCGTGTTACATTCACTGTGAAAGTTGCATTTGCCAGCAGTGATCCACTAACATCTGTTGCCGGTTTTCTTGATATCCGGTCGGTAATATCTGTTAATGTTATGGTATACGTACCATAATGGGTCAGATTTTCGGAGATGGCAAAACTAACTGCCCCATCAGCAACAGAAACTGTTCCATCGACCGGGTTTCCACCATTATAGGAGCCATTGGTGGAAGAAATCTGGTAACTAATAATAATTTGCTGGTTACCAATCACGTCTGAGTTAATGGTTACGTTCATCGCTGATGGTGAAACTGAAAGGCTGCCATCCACGCCTGTTTCACAGAAATCCTCACTTCCACCCGCGAGTGCGTAGCCAACTTCCGGAACATTTATAACGCGAACGTCAATGGTGGTTGTATCACTGCCACATCCACCGGCACTCAGCTCAGAAACATTAACGGTGTAATCACCCGTTGATGTTGGAAAATCAACACTCACGTAGTTTGGTTCAATTTCCGTTATGGTTAGTGATGGATTTGTAAACCAGTCGAACGTTGACGAAAGTGCATCTTTGTTTGTATTATAGTCATATGGGCCATCGCCGTCCTGATTAACATCCAAATCCGGCATAACAAAATAATTCATGGTGCTACCAACAACAACCGAATCGATATTCTCAGATGGCACAGTTGCACCCGAAGAGTTTTTCCCGTGTTCCTGGAAATCAGTTGGCACATTTTGAGCCATTGACTGGTGATACATCATTGTTAGAAACAACATCGAAATAACGAAACTTATATTTTTCATATTTAGAAATTTTTACAATTGGATTGATTGTGAGAAAAAAACAATACGTTCAAATGATACTGCTTGTTACCTTTATCACTGGAAGTTCTTTGTTCATTCTTTTTATTTATCACAATCGGTTCTCTCACTTTATAATTTTTCACATTGGTGATTTAGCTCACCATTTTTAACGTTAATAAAAGTGAGGGGTTACAAGAGGTTATTAGATTATGTCTAAATAATCTAACAACTGGATAAATTTCTAAAAATGTGGGATTAAAGTAGGAAAAGTAAAAAAACCCCGACAAGCGGGGCTTTTATTTTTTACATATTTTTGATTTCACTGACGAGGTTTTGCAGTGAATCCTTGGCATTACCAAACAACATCCGGGTTTTATCATCATAAAACAGGTAGTTTTCGATGGCTGCATAACCTTTTCCCATGCCACGTTTCATGACAATGATGTTTTTTGATTCATGGGCTTTGATGATGGGCATTCCGTAAATCGGACTGGATGGGTCGTCAAGCGCTGCCGGATTCACCACATCGTTTGCTCCGATCACCACTGCAACATCTGTATTTGGCATTTCCGGGTTAATGTTATCCATCTCAACTAATTTGTCATAGGGTACGTCTGCCTCAGCAAGCAATACATTCATATGGCCGGGCATACGTCCGGCTACCGGATGAATAGCAAATTTTACTTCCACACCTTTTTCTTCGAGAAGTTTCACCATTTCATTGCAAACATGCTGAGCCTGCGCCACAGCAAGACCATAACCGGGTATGATCACAACGCGCTGCGTGTAGCTCAATAAAACGGCAGCATCACTCAGGGTTATTTCTTTGATGGTGCCAACGGTTTTATCAGCTCCGGCTACCCCGCCACCGCCAAACGAACCGATAATGACATTGATAAGGGAGCGGTTCATGGCACGACACATGAGCACGGTAAGAATGGTACCGGCAGATCCAACAAAGATTCCACCCAGTATCATTGCCTGATTCGCGTATATGAAACCAGCCATTGCAGCAGCAATTCCGGTAAATGAGTTCAACAGGGATATAACAACCGGCATATCGGCTCCACCAATGGGCATTACAAACATTATCCCATAAACCAGCGAGAGAGCAAAAAGAATCCAGGTTAGAGTAACTTTTGTCTCAAAAGGAAGTGGTGCAATGAGAATGTAAGCTGTTAAAAATACAACGCCGGCAAGCAGTAAGAGGTTGAGATATTTCATAAATCCTGCAAAAATATCACCAACTTTTCCGTCAAGTTTTCCATAAGCAATCATGCTTCCACTAAAGGCCACACTTCCGATAACAAGGCCGAGCAACGTAACCAGAGGAGAGGTGTTGGCAGGGTTTGAAAATTCCATCAGAGCTACAAGAGCAGATGCTGCACCTCCGGATGCATTAAATATGGAAACCAGTTGCGGCATGGCAGTCATTTTTACCTTTCTTGCAACGATAGCACCAATGATGGATCCAATCAGTATAACAACCAAAATAAAAATGGCATTTGCTGCAGGTATTCTTAATCCTGTAACGCCATCGCGATGCAAAAGCAACGTTGTAATCATGGCCAGTACCATACCTGAACCTGCCCACAAATTTCCTTTTCGCGCTGATTCGGGATGACTTAACAGTTTCAGGCCGATAACAAACATAATGGCTGCCAACAGGTAACTGAATTCTAAAATTATATCGCCCGTACTAACAATGAGATCTGGTGTTTCTATAATAATTTTTTTCATGGGGTACTTATTTTTTCTTTTTCTTAAACATTTCCAACATTCGGTCGGTGACGACAAATCCACCTACAACATTCAGGGTGCCAAACAAAACAGCAAATATGCCCAATATAAGGTTCAGTGATAACGTTGTGACATCTGCATGCCCAACCAGAATGATACCACCAATAATAATAACCCCGCTAATGGCATTTGCCCCCGACATTAAAGGTGTGTGTAAAACCGAAGGAACGTTGGCAATTACTTCAAACCCCAGAAAAACACTAAGGGCTATGATAAATATAATTTCCTTGTAAGTGTAAAAATAAACCAGGATATTTTCCATGAGTATAAATTTATTGAATTGATTGTTTTACTCTTTCGTTAATAATCTCGTTTTTATGAGTGATACAGGTTCCATGGATGATTTCATCCTCAAAATTAAGGGAAAGGTTTCCATCTTCATCAATGAGAAGTTTGAGGAAATTAACCAGGTTTTTGCCAAACATTTTACTTGCATCAGATGGCATATCCGAAGGATAATTTGATTTACCAATAATTTTTACCTGGTGTTTTTCAATTACCTTATTGTTTTCTGTTAATTCACAGTTACCACCGGTAGAAGCAGCTAAATCAACGATTACAGAACCAGGTATCATTTGTTCCACTGTTTCTTTTTTGATTAGCACTGGTGCCGTTTTACCAGGGATTTGTGCTGTGCAAATAATTACATTTGATTTGGCCGCATGATCGTGGATCAATTCTCCCTGCTTTTTTTTAAATTCTTCTGTTTGCTCAACAGCGTAGCCACCTGCTGCTTCGTCTTCCCTGGCTCCTTCAACTTCAATAAATTTACCACCAAGACTTTTTACTTCTTCTTTCACTGCTGATCGCACATCAAAAACCTCTACAACAGCACCGAGTTTACGCGCGCTTGCAATTGCCTGTAAACCCGCCACACCTGCACCTAAAATCAATAATTTGGCAGGTTTGATGGTACCCGCGGCAGACATAAACATAGGAAAAAAGTGAGGCAGGTTCATGGCAGCGTCCAATACGGCTTTGTAACCCGCAATGGTTGCCATCGACGACAGTATATCCATAGCCTGGGCACGTGTAATACGAGGCACTGTATCCATACTGAAACAAGTAACATTCCCGTCTTGCAGTTTTTTCACGTAATCTTTGTTTGACAGTGGATTGATAACAGAAACCAGAACCTGGTTTTCTTTCATTTTGCCTATTTCTGTTTCAGATAATGGATGAATTTGAATCAACATATCGGCGGTAGAAAAAATCTCATCCCGTGATCCGGTTTTAGCACCTGTTTGTTCATAATCTTTATCTGAAAAAAAGGCCCTTGTAGCAGCGCCCGTTTCAACAACGATGTTGGCTTTTAACTTAATTAATTCGGAAACACTTTCCGGGAGCAGGGCAACCCTGTTCTCACCTTCCGGTTCCTTTAATACTCCAATAACCATAGGTTTGCAGGTTTAATTAATATATAATGTCAAAGAAAGCACAAAGATAAAATTTTATGTTAGTTTGCCCCAAAATTTGATTATAAATGAAACATACCTCGATAAATCGGAGCAGGCTATCCGCCGGTTGTTGAACAAGTTGTTCGATTTAATGCTGAGGCACACTGCGCTTTCGCATAGCTTCAGCGGAGCAAGCACTACCAAGATTAATCCCGACAGCTATCAGTAATTTTTTCAGATATATTAACTTTATTTTATTCCAGTGAATATTAAGGTTGTATATCCTTTCTGGATCAAATGTTTAATAATTTGAACAATAGATAAACAGGAGAGTTATCCAATAAAAAATAATGGAAAGTATACCTTATTATCATACTGCAGTTGTTTTTGGTGCAACAGGTCTGGTTGGCAAACAGCTTGTCCTTGGGTTGATCAAAGAATCTACATATTCAAAAATAAAGGTATTTACCAGAAGGCCACTGCATTATGAACATGAGAAAATTATTGAAATCATTACCGATTTCTCTGATTTTAAAGATGTTACTTCTAATTTGTTTTCGAGTGATATTATTTATTGTTGCATAGGAACAACAATACGAAAGGCAGGCACAAAGGATAATTTTAAAAAAGTTGATTTGGATTTACCTGTTGAAATAGCACTTGCTGGAAAAGAACGAGGAATTTCCAAAATTATAGTAGTTTCATCAGTTGGATCCAATGCAGACAGCAGTAATTTTTACCTAAAAACTAAGGGTGAAATGGAAGAAAAGGTGAAAAAAGCCGGGCTTCCGGTAGCAACTTTCGTAAGACCATCGATGTTAATGGGGGACAGAGATGAATTTCGCTTTGGCGAAGAAGTGGGTAAATTCTTTATGAAATCATTTTCATTTGCTTTCAAAGGTAAATGGAAAAAATACCAGGGTATTGAAGCAGCGAATGTGGCTAAAGCCATGATTCGGATTGCAGGTTTTTCTCATCCAAAACAAGTCTATGAATCAGATGAATTGCAGCAGTTGGCTACGCTGGACAAAACCGGTTAAAATAGTTTTCAGAATATATAAAGTTTTTTCCAGATGCATAGGTTTTCTTTGAGTGAATGACAGGATAAGAGAACTTGAATTTTTTTAGAAATGTTGAATATTAATGTTTTTGTAAAAGGGCCAGTAGCTTGCTGTCAAGCTTATGTCCATGCCAGTCTTTGTAATCTATATCTTTACGTCCGGAATCGAGCAGCCCGAAATCGCCGATGAAATTCCACAGGCCATAACCAATGTTAGCGTTGGTTAAAATATCAAGAACGTCACTAAACCATGCCAGAAAAATTTCATGTGGAGTTTCATTCCAGCAGCCACACTCACCGCAATGCACACCCACACCCTGTTTGGCCAGGTCAATCCAGGATGCATAAAACTTTTCAAGATCTTCGCGACTGTAATATTTACCGCCCATTTTACCGGGCCATTTGGGTTCAGGAGCATCATCCGGATTTTTAAATACCCAGGGAGCCCGGTAGTGGGAAATATAATGTGGAAAATACCCCCGGCAACTTTGTGCAATTTCCAAATCGGCTATCTCAGGAATAACATCACTTCCAACATTGTTTCCATCAGCAACGACAAGGTGATTTGGATTATGCTCACGAATGGCTTCCATGGCGTTTTTGGCTACTTTACGGTAGATATCCCCGGGTACCGGACTTCTTTTTGAATGTTGATCATTCATATCTTCGCGCATGCTTGGTTCGTTCACCAAATCGAAACTTATGTTTTTTCTTGATACATTTTTAAAACGTTTGGCCCACATGCTCCAATGGAAATAAAACGCTTCCTGAGCCTTTTCGTCAATCCACAGGTTGTATGGTTCATGAAACCCGGAATTTACGCAGTAACCGGGTGCACGGTGGAGGTTTAAACTCATGTGCAGACCGTATTTATTGGCGCGGTAAACGATCTCCTCAACGTTGTCGACTTCCTTTTCATCAATTTTGTACACGTCCTCCGGTGTTATTTTTCTCGAATAATTGATATCAAGGTAACGTGGATAAGCCATTGGTAACCTAACAAAATCAAAGCCCCAATCCCGCATCCATTTAAAATACTCGTCTTTTACACCCTTTTGCTGTTTTGGCGGGTAAGCAGAGAAATAGTCCAGTAGGTTAAAGCCTTTCCAACGTGGTATTACTGATTGAACTGGTGTTGACTTACCAAATGCAAAACTGTTGATTCCTGTTATTCCGATTACGGATGATGTTGCTCCTGTCTTAATTAAAAAATCTCTTCGATTCATATGGTTTTTCGTTTTTTGAATTCAAAAACTGAATGTGTCGGGTGATCACTAAAACCCAAATTGATCGATTA
>CAZAMT010000241.1:0-6443 GCA_964486145.1 uncultured Bacteroidales bacterium | reverse complement strand
AATTAACTCAATAACTTAATTATTATAAACACATGAAATAATCCCGGGTTATATCTTTTGGAATTTCCCATGAACACTAATAAGTTACTGTTATTTGTCAAACAATAATGATTCAAATCACTTTTTTGAAGGAAGGAAAATCACTTTGGTTCCAATAACTCATGCCATTCATACCCGTATTAATTTATGTTTACGAATTTGAAAAATAGGTTGGGTTTAGTTGATAGTTGGTTGGTTGAAAATCCCTGGTACAATCCGGGGATTTTTTGTTTCCAAAAATGCAATTTGATGATTAAAATCACCGGATTATATAATCGATGTCACTTATAATCAGAACACTTATATTTGTTATATTCGTATCTTTGATATATAAATTTTGAAATAAGATTAGGGTTTAGGTTTTTTATAGTAATTAGTTAGGGTTTAGTTGATAGTTGGTTGACAGGAATTAGCCTCCGAAATTTCGGGGGCTTTTTTTTTATATATGGTGTAGAGTATGATTAATATCACCTTTTTTACTAAGTAAGATCATTGAATAATTGTTTACTTATATTGTATTCAGCGTATATATTTGTATTGTAATTTTCATTTCCAAAATCATTAGGTATAGGTATTCACAAGTTAGTTTTAGTTTTAGTTAGTAGTTAGTTAGGTAAAAGTCCCCCTCCCCGGGGGATTTTTATTTTATTTGGCCTTCATTGAAGAGAATCCGGCAACAGATTGAAACAGTAGCAAAAACAGATAAATAAAAATAAGTATTCACAATGTAAAAAGGAAGTCAAAAATGACATTGACACACAAAAGTTAAAATTTAGTATCGTACTCTTGTTAAGATTAGGACTGACAGGACTGCAAGCACAAACCATGTATGTGAAAGAAAGTAGCGACACACAAACCGCCTACACCTTGAGTAGCATACGAAAAATAACATTTTCGGGAGGAAATGCAACAGTTCAGAAAACCGATAATTCCACAGGCGGATATGCCTTAAGCGGATTACGTTATTTGAATTTTACTGACCTTTCGACAAGCATTACAGAACAACCCATGCAGTTAAGTAATGCCAACTTTAGTGTTTATCCCAATCCTGTAAACGATGTGCTAAACATTGATTTAACAGGCGTAGCAACCGGAGGAACAATAAGTGTTCTCACCGTTGAAGGCAAATTGTTACAGGAACAAAAAACCGAAGGAGCAAACACGGCAACATTGAATCTGAGCAAATTGCCACAAGGCATTTACCTGTGCCGATATGTAAGCACAACAGCAATAAGGAGAGGGGCTTTTATGTCCGTTGCGTAAGGGATTAGGAATTAATTTGATTCTTTTGACAACTGAGCGAAGCGATCTCACGCAGCGAATCAAGTAATTAGATTTATTTGAAAATTTCCGCGAAGTGGTCGATTTTTTTATTTTTAAGAAATGAACATTAAAGATAAAGATGATTTGATTAGCCATTCCGCTCCCTTAATCCCTAAAGGAAGCCTGCCCGCGTGTCAGGTGCGTTGGCGCTCCCCTTTAGGGGTCGGGGGTAGCGCCGGGCAGCGCCGGATAGCCATATGGTAAATACAATAAACAAATAATGACACAACTTAAAAATACTATAGAAAGAACCATGTTTTACGGAGCAAAGCCGATCATTTTTGAGAGAGTAAAAGCCCTAAGTGAAAATCCAACAAAGGCGGAAATAGCCCTATGGAGTATTTTAAGAAAAAAACAAATGATGGGCTTACGATTTAAACATCAACAATTTGTATTTTTATTGCTGATTTTTATTGTCATTCCATAAAGTTGGTCATAGAAGTAGATAATTTTTTGTTCTACAAATTTTAATTTAGCAGTTGATGAAAGAATATAGATAATGGAGGTATTTTTTATTAGCGGTATTTTTATGTCATTCTTCATTGTCATTTTACTCCTGACAAAGAAGCAGAAGGCATTAACTGACAAAATTTTAGCTGTGTGGATTGCTGTAATTGGGATTCATCTGATGGCGTATAATTTTTATCAGTTGGGATATTGGCAATTATATCCGCATATCATTGGCACCACCGTTCCCTTCCCCTTGCTTTACGGCCCGATGCTTTATTTATACACCCGCTATTCTTTACGTACCGACCAGAAATTACAAAGTTTAGATTACCTGCATTTTGCTCCGGCTGTTGCAACTTATTTATACATGTCGAAGTTCTTTTTCTTCTACACAGCCGAAGAAAAAAGGATGGTGGATATGGAAGAAATACCTGATTTCGGAGTTTTCAAGATTGTTCTAATGGTTGTTATTTTAATATCAGGCTTCAGCTATTCCATTCTTGCCTATCGTCTCACGATAAAGCACAAACAAAAAATCAGCAACTTTTTTTCTTATCGCGAAGGCATCAACCTTAAATGGTTGCGATACTGCATAAGAAGCATCGGCTTGGTTTTTTTATCGGCAAGCATCGCTTTTATAATGCAAGATGCGTTTGATGTTCATTTTTCGGTCAATTTGGATTATATCAGCTATCTTATAATCATCGGTTTTATATTTTATATTGGCTATTTTGGTATAAAACATGAAAATATATTCACAAATAACCCACAAACGAATAACTCAAAGGCTGAAAAACGCGGAACAGTAGAGAAATACAAAAAGTCGGGCATCAAAAATGAAGTTGCCTCTGATCTATTTATGAAATTGAAAAATATTATGGAAAATGAAAAGCCATATCTGGAACCCAAGCTCAGTTTAGCAACATTGGCCGAACGACTCGGGATTTCACCTAATCAGCTCTCTCAGGTAATTAATCAAGAAGGCAATGTAAATTTTTACGATTTCGTAAATACGTACCGTGTTGAAGAGTTTATTCGAAAATCAAAGGCAAACAAAAATCATAGCATTCTTGCACGTGCATTCGACTCCGGATTCAATTCCAAATCGTCTTTTAATACTATTTTCAAAAATCATAAAGGCCTAACACCATCAGTTTACCTTTCAACAGAAGTACAAAACGATAGGGAAATATAATTCTGCACCTTTAGGTTTTGAATTTCTGTGTCTTGATAATATTCTATATTACAGGTATGTATAGGTATTGTCTTGTAGGTTTGGACGTCTTTAGCGTTCAATCCTGTAAGTTGGGGCGATTGCCTTTGCTTTTTAACTTTTCTTTGCTCTCGAAATATTCACTAAAAATTATTTTTTATGATTACAGAGCAAAGAAGTCAAATTATTAAGAAGTATAAAACCGGAATATATTTTTGTTGCTGTTTTCCTGATGTTAATGAGTATTCTGACCGCCCAGGGAATTTCTCTATTCTTCGGATACAGCCCTGAACAGTTTCAGTTAAGAGGTGGTTTCAGTTTTAGTTCGGCACTTTTTCCGGTTTGGTTTTTGCTCGTTGCCGCTCCTTTGCTCGAAGAGTTGGCATGGCACTCTTACGCCACCGACAGCCTTGTTTCGCGTTTCAATGTATTTAACGCTTCATTAATATTCGCGGTTTTTTGGGCTGTTTGGCATTTTCCTTTATCTTTTATAAACGGTTATTACCACAGCAATCTGGTTGAATCGGGTGTGATTTATTCGATCAATTTTATAATAAGTATGATTCCTTTGGTTCTTATCATGAACTGGGTATACTATAAAACCAACAGAAATATTTTATTGCCGGTTGTACTTCACATTACAGCCGGGTTTTTTAACGAAATATTTGCCACGCATCCCATGAGTAAAGTCATTCAAACCGGCTTGCTTTTAATTGTTTCTGCTTATTTGCTTATCCAAAACAAAGCGCTCTTTTTCAAACGGATTTAATATTTTTCCAGCGGGGTTTTATCTGCTGTGGCAACCGTATAAAAAACTAAAAAACAAATGAAAGCACTGATAGTTATTGACATTCAAAACGGACTTACAAAGTCAAAGCCTTTACATAACGAGCAATTTTTCATAAAAACGGTTAATAAGGCGATAAAAACCTATCGGGATTCAAATTGCCCGATTGTGTTTGTGCAGCATATCAATAAGCTGTTGCAAAAAGACAGCCGGAATTGGGAAATCGACCAACGAATAAACAAACAAACGGGCGACCTGATTATTCAAAAAAATCATGGCAATGCTTTTCAAAATACCCAGTTAAAAGCAAAACTCACCGAATTAGGCATAAAATCCATTACATTTTGCGGTTTGAGCAGTCATGGTTGCGTAAAAGCAAGTTGTTTGGGCGGAATATCCGAAGGATTTGAAACCGCAATCCTAAAACATGGGCATTTCAATTGGAATAAAGATGCCGAAAAACGGATATTTCTGACTGAAAAAGAATTGATTGAAAAAGGCGTGGAAATAACAGAAATAGAGAATGAAAGCTAAAAACTTAAAAAAAAATGTAAACATGGATAATGTTGTATATCTGGATTCAAAAGCCAATGAACTTGATAATCTGGCAACCGGTAGAAAAACTATGATAATTCGCGGTGCAATGGGACGAAAACTGCCTTATGGGAAAGTGCATATCGGAGATGTTTTGTTTTTCATTGAAAACAAGGGTGATGGCTTAATTAAAGCAAAAGCTATAGTTGCAGATGTCTTTAATTCTGAAAAAATGACAAAAGAAGAATCATTAAAATTAATAGACAATCAACAAGACAAGTTGCTGCTAAATAAAGGCTTGTTAAAAAGATTTGGCGGGAAACGATATATTGTACTGATTACCGTTAAAAACTTTGAAATGCTTTCGCCATTTAAAATTGACAAGTCGGGTTATGGCAATATGGATGATTGGTTGCCGGTTGAAGAAATTAATAAAGTGAAAATTAAAAGTTAAATTCCATTTTACGAAGTTAAAACAAGCTCTGAAAGGGCGAAATATTTCTTCGTAAAGTAGAATTATTAAGAGATTAGAAATAACCAAAATAATAATTGTTGCAAAGTCGTCACATAACTTTAAAACATAAGCAATGAAAAATTCAACAACATTTAAAATAAGCCTTTTGGCAATGCTTTTTCTCTTTTTGTCATGCGAAAAAAGCGAAATGAACGAAATAGAATTCCTTCTAAACAAACATAATACTGAAGCCTATACCATTACCAACGCCCATTTAGAGCATTTACCACAACCCGTTCAAAATTATTTAATTGCAACAGGGGTAGTGGGCAGCCAATATGCAAACGGCATAAAGCTAAACTATACCGGTAATTTTAAATTGAACGAAAACGCTGACTGGGCTTCAATGGAGGCGGTAACATATATTACCAACGAACCCGTCAGCCGCCACTGGATAGGGGAAATAGATTCTCCTTTGGGAAAAATGACCGGACTGGATTATTATTATAATGGAGCCGGAAAATTAGACATCCGACTGGCGCCTTCTGTTCCGTTTATGTTTTCAGATGGTTATGAACTTACTGTAAGCGAGCTCATTGCCTTTTTGGGTGAGCTGGTTTATAATCCTTCGGCCTGCCTGAACAGTAATATTAGCTGGCAACAGGTAACCGATTATGCAGCCAAAGCAACCATAGAAGATGCCGGACTCTGCGTTTCGGGAATATTTTATTTTGATGAAAATTATCTGATTACCCGGTTCGAATCAAACGACCGCTACTTTGGCGACACAAAAAAAAAATTGCCGTGGATTGTGTATGTGCAAGATTACAAAACATTCAGCGGAATTGAAATACCAACCACTTTCAGGGCTGTTTGGATAAAGCCCGAAGGCGAGTATGAGTATATTAATGCTATCATTACCGGTTTATTGTTTGATGTTAAAAACCTTTAATTAAAACGAAAACATATGATACGTATAAAAATAATAATAACAGCTTTGGCTTTTGCTACAATTGGCACATCAGTGTTTTCGCAGGAAACACGCTCAAAAAAGGCGATGTTTGTTCAATTCGGTGGTGCTGGAATTGCAGCTTCAATAAATTATGAACAGAAAACATGGATGAAAAACAATTATTCTTTATCGCTAAGAGGCGGATTGGGCTTCTTTCCGCTCATATTAAATACCAAGCTGGCAGCAGGCACTTATTGTGTAATTTTAGGTGCAAATTTCAACAAGCATTTTAACAATCACACTGTAAGCACGGGGATTTCAAATGCAGCTACAAGCACTATTGCCAATGGCATTGGTAATGATTTCAACACCGTAAGTTTTAGCCATCTGATAATTCCTAATATGGGCTACCGATATCAGAAACCTGAAAAACACAAGCTTTTTGCCGGAATAGGTTATTCGCCCATTATCTCGTACAATGGCCTGTCAATTGAAAACCGCTTGTTTCAATTCAAAAACCATTTTTATTTATCAGTCGGACTGAATTTGTAAATTTTTAAATATATAATAAGATAAAACACCCGGGATTAAGTTTTAAACACACACAGCCTGTCCCGATTTATCAGGGAGCATGCTTAAAAGCTCTTTGCGTCTTTGCGTCTTTGCGTGAAATAAATTTAAACAGATGAAA
>CAZAMT010000240.1:0-6504 GCA_964486145.1 uncultured Bacteroidales bacterium | reverse complement strand
AACAGAATTTTACAACCAATCAATACTACTTATCCATTGTTTGGGTATTTTTACTAAAACAAAATAAAATTCAATGAGTCAGGGAGCATCAATATCGTCAAAAAAATTTGGAACAGCACCTGTGTTTTTCACAGCCATTTCAACCATACTTGGAGCCATTTTATTTTTAAGATTTGGCTATGCTGTTGGCAGTCTTGGATTTTTCGGGGTGCTTTTAATTGTCATCATCGGTCATCTTGTGACTATTCCCACGGCATTGGCAATTAGTGAGCTATCAACCAACCAGCGGGTGGAAGGTGGTGGTGAGTATTTCATTATTTCCCGGTCGTTCGGACTAAATATTGGGGCGACCATAGGCATCAGCCTGTTTTTTTCGCAAGCCATCAGCGTTGCGTTTTATGTCATTGCATTCACGGAAGCATTTGAACCTCTCTTTAATTTTGTAAAAAACACCTATAGTATTTCCCTGCCGAGGCAGGTGATCAGCATTCCATCCATGTTAGTGTTGTCATGGTTAATCCTTACCAAAGGGGCAAACATGGGTGTGAAAACTTTGTATGTTGTGGTTGTTGTGCTGTTTATTTCTCTCACCCTGTTTTTTTTAGGCAAAACAGATTATATGCAAACGGCAGAGTTCAATTTTTTTGCCAATGGAATTGACAGCAATGAAGAATTTTTTATGATTTTTGCTATTATTTTTCCTGCGTTTACCGGAATAACTGCCGGCGTTGGATTATCCGGTGATCTTAAAAACCCGGGTAAATCAATTCCTTTGGGAACAACGGCCGCAACTTTTGCAGGCATGATCATCTATATGTTTATTGCATGGAAGTTGTCTGTAAGTGCCTCGCCGGATGATCTCACCAATAATCAATTGATCATGAGTCAAATAGCCATTGCCGGCCCTATTGTTATTCCGCTCGGTCTGGCAGCTTCAACCATATCTTCGGCGATTGGCTCTATTATGGTTGCTCCACGCACATTGCAGGCGCTTGGACTTGATCGTACCCTGCCCGGTCGCAAATTCAATATACTTGTAGCAAAGGGAAAAGGAAAATCCAAAGAACCGTTCAACGCTACGCTGCTTACCTGCATCATAGCAATGATTTTTGTTGTTATGGGAGATGTAAATGCAGTTGCAGAAGTAATTTCTATGTTTTTTATGGTCACCTATGGCTCACTTTGCCTGATTTCATTTTTATATCATTTTGGTGCGGATCCCTCGTACCGGCCATCGTTTCAGTCGCGCTGGTACATTTCATTGATTGGTTTTATCTTAAGCATATGGTTAATGTTTAAAATCAATACGCCCTATGCCATCATGGCTATCATTTTAATGGTGTTGATTTACATTGGTCTCAGCAGTGCACATAAAGAACGAAGAGGATTGGAGGAAATTTTTACCGGAGCCATTTTTCAGCTAAGCCGGAATCTTCAGATATTTCTGCAAAAATCAAAAAAAGTAAGCACCAGGAAAAAGTGGAGGCCCTCGGCTATATGCATATCAAAAGACTCTTTTGAAAGAAATACAGCTTTCTTGCTACTAAACTGGATATCATTTAAATATGGTTTTGGCACTTACATACATCTGATTGAGGGGTATTATTCAAAAGCCAATGTACTGAAAGCCAAGCAACTGCTCGAAAAACTCATCAGCAGAGAAGATTCAACCGGTTCAAAAGTGTACATTGACACGATGATATCACCATCGTACACTTCGGCTATCGCCCAGGTTATACAAATTCCTGGTATTTCAGGAATGGAGAACAACATGATCATGTTTGAGTACAGCAAGGAAGATCCCGGAAATATTCAACAAATTATTGATAATTACGCCCTTACCAGGGCCGGCGATTATGATGTGTGCATCCTGGGGAGTTCGAGAAAGCAGATTATATACAAAAATGGTATTCACGTGTGGATTCGAAGTACAGATTATGAAAATTCAAATTTGATGATTTTACTGAGTTACATTATTCTGGGACATCCAAACTGGAAAAAAGGACATATAAAAATTTTCGATTTTACAACAAGTAAAAACCTTGAAGAAGAGCGACAGAAGCTCCTTGATCTGATTCAGGCTGGTCGAATTCCAATTTCAACAAGACACATTGAAATGTTTAAAGTAGATGAGTCGTTGAATCCTAAAAAGTTGATCAACGAAAAATCGGCTGATGCCGGGCTTACAGTGGTTGGATATCGTGGTGAACAACTAAAACATGATGGCGCAGAGATGTTTAAGGGATATGATGAAGTAGGAAACATTCTGTTTATTAATTCCTACAAACAGAAGGAGCTGCAATAAAAAAGCCCGGTACAACAAAAAGTAACCAGGCTTTTTCGAAAACTATGAAAACAAACCCTATTTCTTTTTCCACAGTTCTTCCATATCTTCCAGTGTTCTTCCTTTTGTTTCGGGTACAAATTTCCACATAAACAAAGCGGCAAGGATACCCATCACCCCGTATATCCAATAAGCAAATCCGTGATTAAATTTTTCGGTTAATACGGTACTGTCGTTTAACATGGGGAATGTCAATGACACAATCCAGTTGGCTATCCACTGGGCAGCAACGGCAATCGACATAGCCCCTTTAATACTGTTTGGAAAAATTTCCGACAACATCACCCAGGTTACAGGACCCCACGACATGGCAAAGGCAGCGGTGTAGGTTAATACCGAGATTAGTGCAGCAAGACCCAGGCTATCATAAAAAAATGAGAATCCAAGAGCAAACATGCTGACTGCCATGCCCAGCGCACCAATAATCATTAACGGCTTGCGGCCAAAGTTATCAACGGTAAAAATAGCCACCACGGTAAAAAGCAGATTAATAATACCCACCAGGATAACCCTGACAAGTGACGATTCGGTTTCCATACCCATATTTCTGAAAATATCAGATGCGTAATAGAGTACGACATTTATTCCAACAAATTGCTGAAAAACAGACAACATGATGCCTATAACTATAACCAACCCGCCAAATGAAAGCCATGGAGCTTTTTTCTGTTTCAGCGACGCTTTGATGTTGTTAAGAATTTCCTTTGCCTTTTCGGTACCATTTGATTTCTGCAAAACATTCATTGCATCACTTTCCTGGTTAACCATAACCAAAAAACGCGGTGTTTCAGGGACAAACAACAGAAGGGTAAAAAACAGGAATGCCGGTATTACTTCGGACGCAAACATCCAACGCCATCCGGTTTCATTGATCCATTCTACAGGTTGTCCTTTAGCAATAAAATAGTTCACAAAATAAACAACGAGCATACCAAAGATGATTGCAAACTGGTTCCATGACACCAGTTTACCCCTGATTTTGGCAGGTGCAATTTCAGCAATGTACATTGGGCTGAGCATGGATGCCAGGCCAACGCCAATACCTCCAATGACACGGTAAAATATAAATGAAGTGATGATCTCAAGTGAGAAAATATTTAAAGTATCAGGCATGGCCGAGCCAATGGCTGAAATGGTGAACAAAATGGCTGCAAGAAGAAGTCCTTTTTTACGACCGATGGTCTGACTTACATACCCCCCGAGCGACCCACCGATAACACAACCAATCAAAGCACTTGCACTGTTGAAGCCATGAATGGTATTTGCCATGGTTTCGTTGATAACATTAGGTTTTGAGAGCAGTAAAAAATACAGAAGTGCCCCAACTCCGGCAAACACAAAAACTGAATAGATCAGGCCTTTGGTTGCACCAAACAACTTATACAGAAAGCTACTTACCAATAGCAAACAAATGGTAATACTCACTGCAATGGCAATTTTAAACTGGATAATCACATCTGTTGCAAACTCGGGATTATCAAGAAGGGGGAGTACAAAAAAATCTTTCAGTGCTTCAACTGCACCATTAATTACAGCCGTATCATATCCGAACAAAAGTCCGCCGAGGGTTGCAACAAGGGTAATTCCCGCGATAAAGGTATTTTTATTTGAACTCATTAATTAGCTTTTATTCAGTTAATTATAATTCCTTAGCGTACAATGTACGTTTACTAAGATAATCAAAAAAAATTGCCTGTCAACCATCAACAGGCAATTTTAACGTAAGATATTTTATTTGTTTATTGTAATTCTCTTGGCGACTTACCTGCCCGCCAGTGTTCTTCAATTTCTTCGAGGGTTACACCTTTGGTTTCCGGTATGAAATAATAACCCCAGACCAGGCCAAGTATACCAATCCCGGCATATAACCAGAATGCACCTTCCGGATTTAACCAATTTATTAATGAAAGGAAAGTAAAAGTAACAATCGCGTTGAAAAGCCAGTTTGACAACGCCCCGATACTCATACCTACACCCCGCTCTTTCAGTGGGAAAATTTCTGAAATAATAAGCCAGCCAAGAGGCCCAAGGCTAATAGCAAAGAAAACAATGTAAATCAATACCAATGCAACCGTTAACCATTTTAAAGAATCTCCTAACGAATCCTGTAACTTGAATGTGAAACCCAAAGCGATTAAAGCTATTACGATCCCGGTTAGTCCAATAAAATACAACTTTCTACGTCCAACCCTATCAATAATTATCATTGAAACGATGGTAAACAAAACATTCACAACTCCCACACTAACGGATGCTGCGATTTGCGCAACTTTACTTTCAAAACCTGCATTTTGAAAAATTTCAGGTGAATAATAAATTACCGTGTTAATTCCAACGAATTGCTGAATGAACATGATACCAATTCCAATAAAAAGTGCAGTCCGGATGCCGGGTTTTAGCAATGCGGCAAGGCTGCTTGCACTTTTTTTATCAATCTCAATTTCTTTTTTCATTTTTTTGATTTCACTTTCAATCAACTCGGGCTTTTCAAGTCTTTCCAGAATCCGCCTTCCCTTCTCCTCTTTTCCTTTACCTATAAGAAACCTTGGTGTTTCAGGGAGAAATATCATACCGATGAGCAAAATAAAGGCTGGAATAACACCAACCAGAAACATCGGACGCCATGATTCCATATTGCTTTCATCGGCAAAACCGAGATCACTTAAATACGAAACGAGAATTCCCACTGTAATAAGCAATTGAAAGGATGACACTAAAGCGCCACGCTGATGGGCCGGAGAAATTTCAGCAATATACATGGGGACCGCGTAGGATGAAATACCTATTGCCAATCCAAGAAATAACCTTCCGGCAAATAAACTTGCAGGTGAGCCGGCCCAGCCTGTCCACAATGCACCTGCTGCAAAGATTACTGCTGCACCTAAAATAACTATCCTCCTGCCAAGAACGTCAGTTGCCTTTCCACTGAATGCGGCCCCGGCAATAGCACCTATGAGACCGGCAGTTGTAATCCATTCAACTTGTTTGTCATTAAGTTCCCAAAATTCTCTAAAAAACTGTTTTGCACCGGATATTACCCCTGTATCAAATCCAAAAAGTAAACCTCCTGTTGCAGCTATGGCTGCAATAACGATTACAAGCGTTTTGTTTTGTTTTGCCATATTACATTTATTTAAAGTTTATGTTAGTATAAAAATTGACGCCTAAAGTACAATAATTCGCGGATTTTTTTACAAGATCATTTTGATTTTATACCGGGGGTTTACAAAAATTGCATCATAAGCAACATTTTCTGTCGCAATTAAAATCTTAAAACACTCATTGTATGTTGATTATGAATACAGGATGTATTCAATCAGATTATGAAATACCAATAACACAGGTTAAATAAAAAAAGGCGGTGATACTTAAATTTTGCGAATTGAAGTTTAATCACCGCCCCTTTAATAAAAGGTATACTTTGGTAACGCTCCATGAATGAAAAAGTTTAAAAAAATATTCACTTTTATAGTGTCTTTGGAATAGGCAAACGTTTTAAAACCCAAATTGAGCGATATGAGCTAAGCGAAATGGTGTTTCACTTATTCGCCGGTTGGCGAACCGATTTAGCACATGTTTGTATTTAAGGTTACTTTCTTGTGAACAAATGAACAGAATATTTCTTTGAGTTAAAAGATGGTTTTTAAAAATAAATTTCTAATTTGGTACCAAATTGAACATTTTTTAAAACAAAAGTATGAGATATATTACGTTTCTATTCATCGTTTCCATTTTGCTTATCATTATTGGGTTTGTTACTGGTAAAATTTCAGGTGACAGTTTTAATGATATTTCCATTACTGGTTCCCTGCTGGCTATTCTTCAAATCCTCGTGATCGTGCTTATTCTGATGTTGGGTATTGCCATGACGCTGCCTGCACTGCTCATTGATTTACTGTTGTTGATATTTACGGACATGTATTTTCCTTTGGTTGGAGGTACCTGGGATGTTGTGTGGGATGATGTAACACTTGACTGGTTTTGGGCGTCTACATCAGGATCGTCATTATTAATTGCATCCATTGTACTGGCCATTATATCTTATTTTATGATGCCGAGAATAAAAAGAAGGTAGAAGCCCGGGCGCCTTTTTTGTGTTCCTCCGAATGGCAGACAGGTGCCCCCGTCCTTATAACTATCAGCGGTTTTATTTAGGGTAT
>CAZAMT010000239.1:0-6518 GCA_964486145.1 uncultured Bacteroidales bacterium | reverse complement strand
CTAAATTTTTTATTCGAAAAGATATGAATATATGTTTTATATTATATCCCTGGGACAGCATCACCCCGGAGGAGGATTCAAGCATCAGGCTCATTCACGAATCTTGTATACGGGGGCATAATGTTGGTGTTATTTATCCAAATAACCTCACCATTCGAGAAAGTACAGCTTTTGGGTTTGTACGGATGCTGAATAAGATGGATAAAATACCGGCGGGGATACCTCTGTTTTATAAAAAAGCAACATTTAAAGAACAACTTCTCCCGCTTTCGGGTTTTGATTGTATTTTCGTGCGTACCAATCCGCCATTGGATCCCATCATGCTCAACTTTTTGGATTCAGTGCGTGATGATGCCTTTATCATAAATGACATCAACGGATTGCGTAAGGCCAACAATAAACTTTACCCGGCAGCTTTTGCTGATCCCGGTAACGAAATTATCCCGGTAACCCATGTATCAAAAAACAAGGACTTTCTCAAAAGGGTGATTAAGGAATCAAAAACCGATCGGATGATCCTCAAGCCCTTAGACGGATTTGGCGGCAGCGGTGTAATTGTTCTTGAAAAAGGCGCCATGCAAAACATCAATTCATTGCTTGATTTTTATATTTCAGGTAAAAAAGACAGCAATTATGTAATCCTGCAGGAATTTGTAGAGGGTGCTCATGAAGGAGATGTGCGGGTTCTGATGCTCAATGGAGAACCCATTGGGGCGTACAAACGGGTTCCATCTTCGGAAGATCTAAGAGCCAATATCAAAGCAGGTGCAAGTGCGGTGAAACATACCCTCACAAAAGCGGAAAAAATGATATGCAAGAAAGTAGGGCCAAAACTTGTGTCTGATGGTTTGTATTTTACAGGCCTGGATATAATCAATGGTAAACTGATTGAAATAAATGTTTGCAGTCCCGGAGGTATAACCCGAATCAACCATTTCAATAAAACAAAATTGCAGAAACGGATCATTGATTTTGTCGAAGAGGTTGTTCATGCCAAGGAATCGGCAATTGACCGAAAAAGATACCTTCGTAAAATGATTGAGAATGGTTAGCTACAGTATCGATGAGATGATCCACCTCATCGAAAAAGGTAAAACTTTTGAAGCTGTAACCCCGGAGCATTCTTTCAGGATTAAAATCGAAGAATATATTCCGTTTGTATGTACGGCTATCCACAATGGTAACAACCTTCGGGAAAGCCTGAAGGATAAATGCCTGTTAGATGATGCTGAGCGATGGTATGAAGAAGATCCGGATACCGGATTATTTATCACATCATTCCCTATCGTGCTGATTGGTGTGGATTCACGATACGAATATGATCTGAACCGACAACCTGACGAAGCAATTTATGATATTGCCTGGGGTAAAAAAGTCTGGAAAGAAGAACTATCCGATACAGAAAAGTCCATTTCATTACAAAAACATGTCCGGTTTTACCGGGTTGTCCATGCATTAATCAATAAGCTTGAAACCTTATTTCAGGGATGTGTGGTGTATGACATCCATTCTTATAATTACCAGCGATATAACAGGTACCTGCCCCTGTTTAATATTGGCATCGACAAAATTGATAAAGTGCGCTACAAACAACAAATAGCTTACTGGAAGAAGGAATTAAAAAAAATCGTACTTCCCGACATCGTAAATACAACTGCCATAAATGATATATTTTACGGACATGGATACCTGCTGGAATACATTACGGCACATTTTTCCAACACGCTTGTATTTGCCACTGAGATTAAAAAGGTTTATTGCAATGAAGAAACCGGTGAAAAATACCCTATGGTAATAACAGCCCTGCAGGAATCTCTGAAAAGGGCTATATTAAATTCATCAACATATTTCACCAAAAAAGAAACGAACTTAACTGTAAAACGAAAAACAAGCCTGTTATCCTCAGAACTTCGGACACGGTTGAAAGACATTGACAGGCAGCTATTTAATACCGTACGAAGCTTTGAAATCCTTAATTTTATCAATCCTGTTAACATTGAGCAGGAAAAGCGAAGATTTTATAATTCGCGATACCAGGTCAATCCCGCTTTCAGGTACAGACAAATTATACTGGATCCTTTTCAGTTCAAACGTACATTATACCAGATTCCTGTGGAAAAAATCCGGGACATCAATATTCAACTTCTGTATAAAGATGTAATCAGCGCCTACACAGATAAAATAGATTTACTTGCTACCATTGGTACAACCAAATTTGTTTACAATTCGTTACGGTATTTCGGTGAACCCTCTGAGCGGGATCTTAACAATGCTAACTTTTTATTGCACAGTCCGGATGTGGAGCAAGAAGAAGAGAGGATATATACCGTTGAAGAAGCCCGGGATAAATTTAAGGAAGAAATAAAGTCGTATGGATTTGATGCAAAAGTAGAGATTGCCAAAAACATTGTTTCCAAAGTATTGGTGCTAAACAGTAAAAAGCTGATCCGATTACGTCGGGATGCGACATTCACAGAAAAAAGCATCCTTGCACTTTTAAACCATGAGATTGGAGTACATATGGTAACCACCATCAATGCCCGTACCCAACCTTTGCGAATACTTCAGGCCGGTTTACCTGTGAATACACTTACGCAGGAAGGCCTTGCCATTATGAGTGAATATCTTTCAGATAACCTTACAGTTTTCAGGCTAAAAGAATTGTCAATGAGGGTATTGACAGTGAAAAATTTCATTAACGGTTTTGATTTCCGGCAGTCTTTCGAATACCTGATGGACACCGGTCTTTTGAATGAGGATGCCGCTTTTTACATGACTGCCCGTATCTATCGCGGGGGCGGGTTTACCAAAGATTATCTATATTTGAAGGGATTCCGTTACATTTTAAGCTATTATAACCAAGGAAATGGGCTTGAAAAATTATTGCTTGGGAAAGCCTCGTTAAGCCACGTTGATACCCTCAACGAGCTTGTGGAACGTAAAATTCTGTTGCCTGCAACATATAAAACCAGGGCGTTTACAAATCCGGTTACACCAAATCCGATTATGAAATACCTGATACATGCCATTCGCTGATATTTTCATTGTCAGATGTAACTATGGATGTAATTGTTTTCAATAGCATGTTCAATATTGCTTGAATGGGAGTATGGTTTTTTATACCTGCAATTTTCTCCTTATCTTACAAGATAAATGTCTCTATTTAGCGAAAAGGGCATTGACGAAAAGCGATAAACAAATATATTCGCTTTAAACTAATTTTTTAGGTTATGAAGTCAAATTACATGGTTAAGTATGCTGTACATCCCGGAGATTTTAAAATTTATGATACATCGCGAACCCAAAACGAATTTCTAATAAAGAACCAGTAAAAATAGCCTGAATGACAGATCTACCTTACGTTCATACAAAAGAAACCGAAGGATTTCCGCCTGGTAAAGATGAAATAAAGGCCCTGACGCTAAAAATGGCTGATCGAATAATTAAGGAAACATCTTTCCGGTTTATTGATATACTAACGGGAGAGGAGTATACCGAAAGCAAAGCACTTCCGGTAAACGAGAATATCCGTTTAAAATCCGGATACAATGACTGGAAATACTGGAATGGAGTAATCCATCTGGCATTTATCCGACTTACCGAAGTATTTGGAGGTAACTGTTATCGACAATATGCTTTGGATAATTATAATTTTGCTTTTAAGCACCTGGGATATTTCAAAAAACTATTTGATGCACATGTTCCCGGTGCAAACTTTCACCAGTTTTTCCGGTTGGATCGGCTTGATGATTTTGGAGCTTTGGCCAGCGGACTTTTGGATTTGGATGAGTTGAGAGACAAGGAAGCAGTCAAAGAATACCTTGAAAGAGTGAAGCATTACATTGAATTTCAACAGGATAGGCTGAACGATGGCACATTTGCAAGAAACCGGTTTGGATACACTACCTTATGGGGCGATGACATGTTTATGAGTATTCCGTTTTTGGTAAGGGCTGCCAGGGTATTCAATGAAAACAAATGTATTGAAGATGCAATCAACCAGGTTATTAATTTTAACAAGCACCTTCAAAATACCGCGAATGGCCTTTATTTTCACTGTAAATATGAAAACCTGAAGCAACATGGTGTAGCACATTGGGGAAGGGCTAACGGCTGGATGGTTTTGGCCCAGTGCGAACTGTTGGATCATCTTCCACAGGCTCATCCACACCGGGAGGAACTCATCAAAATTTTGCAGGATCATCTTGTAAATTTATCCAGGTATCAGTCGGAAAGCGGTATGTGGCACCAGTTAATTGACAAATCAGATTCATTTCCTGAATCATCATCCACGGCTATGTTTACCTATGGCTTTGCACGGGCTGTTAACAAGGGTTGGATGGATGATATCTATTCACAGGTGGCAATTGCCGGATGGAACGGATTGGCCCAAAACATAACAGAGGATGGAATTTTGAAAAATGTAAGCATGGGATTTAACATTAAACAGGAGCTGCCTTTCTATTACCAACAACCTGTGGAAGAATTTGGTGAACACGGTGTTGGAGCTGCTATGCTCGCGGGTGCTGAAATGTATCGCCTCGGTAATTTCAGGGACTGTGTTTGGTGTTAGGCTGGAAATAGTTAAAAAAAGAAAACAGAAGGCATGGAAATTTTAGGATTGGGTTTAATTGATGTAATTGTCATTGTAGTTTATTTTTTAGCTCTCATTGGAATTGGTATTTGGGCGGCTACGCGGATAAAAAGCAGGGAGGATTTTTTTCTCGGGGGCCGTCGATTTGGAAAAATTATCCAGGTATTTGCAGCTTTTGGTCAGGCTACATCAGCAGATACCGGACCTTCGGTTACAACCACTACTGCAAATAATGGTGCTTCCGGTATCTGGAGCGCCCTTATGATGCTTTTCAGTACGCCATCGTACTGGCTTACAGGCCCCTGGTACCGGCGCATGCGGGTATTGACCATGGGAGATTATTTTACCGAACGTTTTTCATCCAAATTTCTTGGGGGAGTCTATTCCTTAATGGCCTCCATCAGTCTGATGTTACTATTGACCGTGGGCTTTATTGGAATGACAAAAACGGTAATGGTAATGACCCCGAAAGATACAACCGAACTCACAGTAAAGGAACAAATTGAATATAATCAGGCTCAGCGGCTTGAGGTTCTTGAGGCCCTGGATTATGAGGTATTAACCTCATCTGAAAAAGCGGAACTTGAAAAACTGCGCAGCATGAACCCCCGCAAAGTGTATTCTCACCTTGATAAAAACACCCTCATCATCATCATGGTGGTAGTTATTATTTTATACTCGGTGGCAGGCGGGCTGGAGGCTGCTTTTATCAGCGACATGATGCAGGGGATTTTTATCATTATCCTGTCAGTCATTCTTATTCCCTTTGCATTTATGCAGATAAATCAAATCTATGGTGGTGAATCATTTACAGATGCATTTTCCATTCTGCATGATCAGCTACCGGAATCGTTTTTTGAGATCTTTGGATCACCAAATTCCATTGATTTTACCTGGTATTATATTACCGCGCTCGGCATCATGGCTACAATCAATGTGGCGGCAGGAGCCAATCAACTTGTTGCAACTGCTTCTGCTAAAAATGAATATGCAGCCAGGTTCGGTTTAACCTATGGTACCTACCTCAAAAGGATTACAACTGTGCTTTGGGGGCTAACTGCATTGGCTGTGGTACTGCTGTTTGGTGATGCCGTGAGTGATCCCGATTTGCTTTGGGGGTATGCCTCCAGGGAACTGTTAGGCAAACTGAATATCGGGTTGATTGGATTAATGATTGCCGCTCTCATGGCTGCCCTTATGTCAACGGCTGATATGATGATGCTTACCTGCTCAGGGTTGGTTACCCATAATTTATACCGCCCGTTTAAACCCGATAAATCGGAGATGCACTATGTTTGGGTTGGAAGAATTCTCGGTGCGGGTATCGTCATTGGGGCAGCCCTGATCGTTATGGTGCAGGATGATCTGTTCAATCAACTTAAATTTTTTTGGGAATGGGGTGTAGTATTTTCAGCAGGATTCTGGATGGGCATCCTTTGGCGAAGGACGAACCGGAAAGGTGTCTGGTATTCCATCTTGCTTACATTTGTTATTTTCTTTCTGTTACCGTTACTTCTTCCTACTACATTTACCAATTTGCGAACCAATGACTATTTATTGTCAAAAACTGATGAACGGGTTATTGAGCGAACCTATACTGCTCATAAAGTGGATGTGGAAACACGAAACCAGGAAATCGCACTGTGGGAGCAACTTGATCCTGAAAATCGACTAACAACTCCTAAACCCGGGTCCATTCAAGAGGGACAGAAGTACAGAAAAACCTACAAATTGCCACAAAAATCGATTTTCTGGACCCAGGGTATCAAACTTGATGAAAACGGTACCACGCGGGGTTATGGCATGCTAAATCTGGAACTGATTCTACTTGATAAACTGGGTGTTAACCTGAGAGATAATCCTTATGCATTTAATGAAACCCTTCGTATTATTTTCAGGAGCCTGTTTCCGTTTCTCATCATCA
>CAZAMT010000238.1:0-6525 GCA_964486145.1 uncultured Bacteroidales bacterium | reverse complement strand
CAGTGGGCAAATTAATAAAAAATAAATTAAGAAGATGAAAGAGGAGAGAAGTGGAGAGTGATCAGTCACAGAGACGCACAATTGTGCATCTTACAGGATGAGGAAAAATGCCGTAAATTATCAGCCTGAAGCAACAGCACAGGGCACTCCCACTTTAGCGGGACAGGCAGCCCTGTGAAAATGGAAATACACATTGCCACATCAGGCTGAAAGCCTGAAAGCTTTGAGCGATACCGACAGTTTGATGAAAATAAAAATTGAAACATGAAACGAAGGAATTTTTTGACCGCCGGAATGTTATTGGGGGCCGGAGCGCTGGCAAAGCCGGCCGGCGCATTTGCCGGCGAAACGGCGGCGAAATACAGCGCAGCAGGTAATCTGAAAATTACCAAAATCGAGGTAACTGACTGTTCGCTAAAACCCGGTAAAAAATCGTGGGCGCCTGTTTTCGTAAGGATTTTTACGAATGAAGGTGTAAACGGAACCGGAGAAATGGCGCCTGCCTATTCCTCAGGAATTATTCCCGCCATGCGTTACATGGAGGTGGTTGGTCGCGACCTGATTGGCAAAAATCCTTTTGAGGTTTCCAAAATCGTGGATGGTATTTTATTTCAGATGAAGCGGCCCAGTCTCGAATCGGGGCATGTGGCCAGTGCCATCGATATGGCGTTGATGGACATTAAGGGCAAAGCGCTGGGAGTGCCGGTTTATGATTTGATTGGCGGCAAAGTGCACGATCATGTGCGGGTGTATGCCAACGGCTGGTGTTACAATATGACCGAACCGGCGCAGTATGCCGAAGCAGCGCTGAGAAACGTCGAAAACGGCTTTACCGCAATGAAGCTCGACCCGTTTCGCTATTATGAAGGTGGTTTCAACTGGGCTAATCAAAATCCCGGCAGCGCCACTCGGTCGAAATGGGTAAAAGTGGGACTCGACAGGGTACGTGCGATTCGGGATGCGGTGGGCCCGCGCATCGATATTTTCCTGGAGGCGCATGGAAAGTTTGATCCATCGACAGCCCTCTATATTGCTGAGGCATTTGAGGAAATCGGTTTGTATGCCTATGAAGAACCAATCGATTCCACCAATTTCGACTATTTTAAAAAGGTGAGCGAAGGAACTACTATTCCGCTGGCAAGTGGAGAAAGGCTGATTTCCTGCCAGGAATTCCGGCCGTTTATCGAACAGCAACTGGTTTCTATTGTTCAGCCCGATTTGGGGATGGCAGGCGGAATTCTCGAAACCAAACGAATTGCGGATCATGCCGATATTTATAAAATTTACCTGGCGCCGCACAACAGCGGCGGACCGGTTTGCACGGCAGCTTCGGTACAACTCGATGCAGCCTGCCGTAATTTTATTATCCAGGAAACTTTTCCTTACCGCCCGCCGGATTATTTTGATTTTGCAGAAAAATCATACGAAAGCCGCATTGAAAAAGGTTACATTAAAGTGCCGGATGAACCGGGTCTGGGAATTGAACTGAACGAGGATAAAATCAAAGATGCACTGGTAAAAACAATCCAGAAATAAAAACAACTTAAAATAAATTGATTCAATGAAGACAAAAATTATTACCATACTTACACTGTTAATCCCTGCTGTGGTGCTTGGGATCCATCCCCCAAAAAATTTAAAAGTCGATTACAATGTCGAACCGCTGGGAATCGATAACGAGCAGCCCGGGTTTTCCTGGGAATCGGGCGACCTAAGCCGTGGTGCGGTGCAGTCGGCCTATCGCATACTGGTCAGTTCGTCTCCTGAATTGATCGGGAAGGAGAACGGAGATATCTGGGATAGTAAAAAGGTGGATTCAAACAAAACCATTCAGATTTTGTACGATGGAAAACCACTGAAATCATCCACTCGCTATTACTGGGCGGTGCAATCATGGAACGGCGATGACGAAGCCTCCGGATATAGTGAACCGGCCTGGTTTGAAACCGGCTTGTTTCAGCCTGATGACTGGCAGGGAGAATGGATTACGCATAACCCGGCGCCTCCTGAAAAACCGGAGGAATTTTATGAACGCATTCCAGCACCATTGTTCCGCAAAGATTTCGATCTTCAAAAAGAACTAAAGGAAGCTCGGTTGTACATCAGCGGACTGGGATATTACGAGGCGTATCTAAACGGCGAAAAAGTAGGCGATCACCGTCTCGATCCGGGCTGGACCCAATATGCAAAAACAGTTTATTATGCGGCCTACGATATAACCGAATCATTGCAGGATGGCGGCAATGTGGTTGGTGTGCAACTGGGGAACGGCTGGTATAACCCGCTGCCCATGCGTATGTTCGGCCATAACCTGCGCGAGGTGCTTACCATCGGACAGCCGAAAGTGCTGGCACAGTTGAAACTGACTTATGCCGATGGCTCAACGGAATATGTGGTTACCGACCAAAGCTGGAAAACAGCCGACGGACCCATTGTACGCAACAATATTTATCTGGGCGAATGGTACGATGCACGCGAGGAAAAACCGGGCTGGAATACTGCGGGTTACAGCGATGGCAACTGGGCAGATGCACAATCCATTGAAGCTCCTCCGGGCGAACTCGACTGGCAGTTTATTCCGCCAATCAAACATACCCGCACGGTTTATCCAAAGCGTATTTATGAACCGGAAGACGGAATGTATGTAATTGACATGGGACAAAATTTTGCCGGCGTAATCCGTTTCCGAATGAAAGCACCTAAAGGAACCGAGGTGGTATTTCGTTATGCCGAATTAATTCACGACGACCGGACCATTGATGTAAATACGTCGGTAGCCGCACAGATAAAAGCGCCCGGCAGAGGTGGCCCCGGAGCTCCGGATGTGGCCTGGCAGGAAGATCGCTATTTTGCAAAAGGGGACGGCGTTGAAGTATTCGAGCCGAAATTTACGTTTCACGGTTTCCGGTTTGTGGAAATTACCGGACTGCCTTACAAACCATCGCTTAATGACATCGAAGGACTGCGGATGAATGCCGATTTGACCGACAATGCTTCCTTTGAGTGCTCCAACAATCTTTTTAACAGAATACAGGAGGTAATCGAATGGACCATGCTGAGTAATGTTTTCAGTATCGAATCCGACTGCCCTGCCAGGGAAAAATACGGCTATGGCGGCGATATGGTGACCGCCGGCGAACTCTATATTTACAATTACGATATGTCGGCTTTCTACGCAAAAACAGTTCGCGATTTCGAACGCGACAGGCTGGAAGACGGCTCCATGACCGAATGCGCGCCCAATATCGGTATCAATGCACGCGGAGTAACTCCCGAATCGGGACCTCCCGGATGGACGCTGGCGCATCCGTTTCTGCTGAAACAGTTGTACCGGTATTACGGAAACAAGGAACTGGTAAAAGAGCAGTACCAGTCGCTGAAAGACCTCGTTGATTTTTACCGGCGAAATGTTCCGGATCATATAATTGAAGACGGAATCGGCGATCATGTTAGTATCGACGAACGGCCGCGGCCGGTAACCAGTACCGCTTTTTACTATCATCATGCCAAAATTTTATCTGAAATGGCAATGCTGCTTGGAAAACAGGATGATGCGCAAACCTATGCGCAATTGGCCGAAGATATTAAAGAAGCATTTATTGAAGAATTTGTAAATAAGGAAACCGGCGAGGTTTATACCCGTACGCAGGCGGCACAGGTTTTTGCATTGTATTACGACCTGTTGCCCGAGGATTTGAAGGATAAAGCGCTGGAAGTGTTAAAGGATGAAATTTACCTGAAACACCGAGGCCATTTGTCCACCGGTATTTTTTCCACCAAAATGATGCTGGAATACCTCAGCGAACAAGGACTCGATGAAATCAATTACACCATGATGAACCAGAAAGAATTTCCCGGCTTTGGCTATATGCTTGACAATGGTGCCACCACACTTTGGGAGAACTGGAGTTTTAAAAAGCACGACTCCAAAAATCATCCGATGTTCGGCTCCATAAGCGAATGGTTTCATAAATCGATACTTGGAATACAGCAAAGTGACAATTCGGTGGCATTCAGTGAAATTGTAATTAAACCTTCGGTGGTCAAAGGGTTAAGCTGGGCAAAAGGACATTACGATTCCATGCGTGGAAAAATCGCCACCAACTGGTGGAAATTCGGCGACGATATTTTTATAAATATTGAAATACCGGGCAACACAACAGCGCTGGTGTACTTGCCGAAGCACAGCAAATCCAATCCGGATATTTTCGAAGGCGATTACCAGTTGGTGAGCAAAGGAGAGGCGCAGGTTTTACCGGAAGGATTTAAATATGTGCGTTCCACCAACGATCATGTAGTTTTGGAAGTAGGAGGTGGAATATATGAGTTTAAAATACGCCATTAAATAAACAGATGCAGAAAGCCCTGAAACGGCGCAAGCAAAGTTTATAATGTAAATTGATTTACATTTGAGAAATAGGTAAATAAAACAATCTGTAATTTTGAAAAGAATATATTTATGAATGCGTACACCTGCAATGCCAAATGCGCCCCGTCGCGTTCGAGCATTGTCACCGGCCGCGATTCGTGGCAACTGGAAGAAGCGGCCAACCACTGGGCCTATTTTCCGGCAAAGTTTAAACCTTATGCCGAAGTGCTCATGGAAAACGGTTATTTTGTGGGACATACCGCCAAAGGCTGGGGGCCGGGGGTGGCGCTCGACAGCAACGGCGTAAACCGACAGCTTACCGGTCCGGCATTCAATGAGTTCAAAACCGAACCGCACCGGGCGTATGAATTTAAGTCGGGCGCTGAGAAAGGCGGAAAACAACTTGCTGAAATTCAGGGACAATTTGCCCTGTAAGGGCGTAAGCAAAACAAACAGCGATAGTAAAACCTTAAAATTCTATTCATAATGACAAGAACATTTTTTTTAGCTGCAATTTTACTTTTTAACATTTCCTGTTCTATTAATTCAAAAAAGGGAAGTAATAACTCTAACCCCGACTTCAAAAACGTCGTCTTCATCGTCAGTGACGATCATCATCCCGAAGTGGTTGGCACCGCTGGAAATGACATTATTCGCACCCCGAATATCGACCGGCTGGCATCAGAAGGGGTGTTTTTTACCAACGCCTATTCCAATTCACCCATCTGCAGCGCTTCACGGCAATCGATGATGACCGGAAAGTACCCGCATTCAACAGGTGTGAATCTGCTTTTTACACCGTTCCCGGATGACGGAAATATAACTATTGCCGAGTTTTTAAGGGAAAAAGGATATAAAACGGCACTGGTAGGAAAAACCCATTTTAACAATTGGGTATTCAGTGCGCTCTACAAAGATGGCAAATTACCGGATCACGGTTGGGATCAGATAGTCGATAAAAACGAATACCGTGCCTGGCTGCAGGAAAATCCGCCGCGTGAAATTCCGGATTCCATTGAAACCAGGGCAAGTGTGGAAAAAGGTACCGGAGCGGTTTGGGGTAAAAATGCAGCCACACTGCCCATTCCATATTACGATGAAGACAGCCAGGGAACTTTTCTGGCAAACTGGGCAGCCGGTTTTATTCAGAAAAATAAAAACGACCGGTTTTGTCTCTGGGTGGCATTTCACGAACCACATGCATCATTTAACTTCCCGGTGGAATATGCAGGGAAGTATAAACCCGAAGATATGCCGCTGCCGCAGGGATCTCCTGAAGATGATCGCTGGATTCCGTTGCAGTTTAAGGAGCTGACCGAAGACGAACGCCGGGGAATAATCGCATCTTATTACACTTCGGTAGAATACATGGACAAAAATGTGGGAATTGTACTGGATGCATTGCGCGACAATGGTTTGGAAGAAAATACACTGGTTATTTTTAACGGCGACCAGGGGTATTTGCTGAACGAACACAAGCGTTTTGAAAAACATACATTTTGGGATGAATCGGTAACAGCGCCACTGGTAATCAAGGGGAAAGCCAAATACCGGAAAGGGGGAAAAACCGATGCACTGGTTGAATTCATCGACTTGGTACCGACTGTTGTGCAATCGCTCGGCTTTGAGCCGATAGCCGATTTCCAGGGAAAACCGCTGAACCGGCTTTTGAAAGGAGAAACCGAAACGCACCGCGAAAATGTATTCGCTACATTTTTGCAGGATGATAAGGCAATGGTGGCAACTAAAAATTGGAAATACATTTTTACATCAGGGAAATACGATTTGGATATCGGTTATGAAACAGGTTATGGACCTTCGGGAATTTATCACCGGCTGTACAACCTGCAGGACGATCCGGATGAAACCACAAATCTTGCTTATGAACCGGAGCACCTGGATAAAGTGAAGGAGATGCGGGACCTGATGCTACAAAAATTTATGGAAACGCATCCCCGTGCGGAGGACTTACCTTCGGAATTGAATAAAACGGGGCAGCTCGTCTGGTTTTGTCAGCCGCGCGATATAGGCGCCAATTACAATGAAACACCGTTGCGCTATTTTTATCCTGAAGGAAAAAGGTTGGGAGAAGATTGAAGGGATTGAAAAAGTGGTTTGACAGGAATTAAATTTCCTGCACTGCTTTGTAATATGTA
>CAZAMT010000237.1:0-6540 GCA_964486145.1 uncultured Bacteroidales bacterium | reverse complement strand
CAAAGATTTTATTGAAAAATCGGAGGGAGAAATATGGGTAAGCAGCACTTCCGGTAAAGGAAGTTCATTCAGCTTTTTGTTGCCCACTGCCTGATTACGGCAACACCGGAAGTTCAACATGAAAAACCGAACCTTTACCAACCTCACTTTCAACCCAGATGTTGCCCCGATGAAGTTTGATAATTTCCCTGGAAATGAACAAGCCAATACCAAGTCCTGAGAGTGTATTATCATCCGTACTGTAAAAACGTTGAAATACTTTATCCATGTGTTGGTTTGAAATGCCATTTCCATGGTCCATGATGGATACCTGAACATGGCTTGTGGCTGAGCGCAGCTTAACAGATACGCTCTTATCTGCGGGTGAGTATTTAACAGCATTCGATAACAGATTGTCAAAAACCTGTTCAAGACGATATTTGTTGCCCCGGATCATCACATCTACCTTTCCTTCCAGTTCAATAGTTCTATCCTCGTTCAAAAGTTGATGGTGTTTAATAATATCAATCATAAATTCATCGATTCGAAAATTTTCCATGTCAATATTATCAAACTGCCCTGACTCAATCCGGCTGATATCCAACAAACTATCCACCAGATTTTTTAATCTGTTAATGGACTTGGATGTGTTCTGAATTAACAGTTTTAGTTTTTCTTTTTGAATGGTGTCTACTTCTTTGCAAATAAGCTGCACATAGCCATGGATGGTAGTTAGTGGTGTTTTAAGTTCATGACTGGCAATATTTAAAAAATCATCTTTTTGTTTTTCAAAGGTTTTTTGTTCATGGATATTAGTGTTTGTACCTATCCATTTGGTTATTGCATTGTTTTTGTCTCTGATAGGAAGAGCACGAATTTTAAACCACCGAAATACACCGTCTTTACCTTTCATCCTGGCTTCATATTTAAAATTTCCACCAGCACTTTTATTTCTGTACCATTCGTGTTTTAGATGATCAAAGTCATCCGGATGAAATATTTCAAACCTTTTGTCAGTATAAACATCGTGTGGGCTCAGCCCTGTATACTCAAAATAGGTTTTATTCATGTACTCGGGATCGCCATTTGCATTTTCTATCCAAACATGATGTGAAATGTTGTCTGAGAGTACTTCAAACTCTTCTGCCTTGTCTTTAACAATTCCGAGAATCTGTTTTTGTTCCTCAATATCCGTAAATATACCAACCCAGCCTGATGTTTGTTCGTTCTCCTGAATCAATGGTATTGCCTTGCACAAAAACCAGTGATAGGTATTATTTTTATTTAACAATCGAAACTCCAGATGAAAAGGTTTGTTTTTCTCCACTCCTGTTCGCCAGATTTTCTGCAAAACTTCCTTGTCTTTAGGATGCACATAATTGGTCCATTCATGGCCAATGCTTTCTTCTTCTGTAAGTCCTGAAAACTGGTACCAAATCGGATTTAAATAAACAATTTCACCACTTTTATCCGCCGACCATAAAATCTGGGGTGCGTTGTTTACTAAAATACCGTAATCTATATCATCCAGTTCTGTTTTTTGTTGGTCAGTCATAAACTGATATTTTAATGTACATGCAGCTACCCGGGCTACATCATGCTTAAAAAGGTTTTATTTTTTCTTCAATTAAATCAACAAACTCATCGATATCAAATGGTTTTTTTAAACATGCATCAGCACTTACCTCGTTGGCAATGTGTTCTATTCTCACATCAGCAGAATAAAGGATTATCGGTATATGTTTTGTTTCATCATTGTTCTTAATAATTTCGATTGCTTTATCTCCTCCAATGGATGGAATTCTTAAGTCCATAAGAATAACATCCGGACTAAAACCTGCAATGTCTTCCAACAAATGATCTACATTGTACCTGTTTTGTACATCGAAATTTCTGTCTGCTAACACATATTCATTGAATTCTGCGGTGAAAGCATCATCCTCAAACATTAAAATTTTCTTTCCCATTGAATTTCAAAAAAAGTACTGTTCAGATTCAGCAAAATCTTTCGCTTCCTAACTATTTATAAAAGGCAGGCGCTCCATTTGTTTAATTGACCTCCTAATTTTTACAGAAAATAAAGAGGATGATGAGAATTTTATTTTTATAGCCAATGGCAAAGTCCTATCTTTATCAGCAAAATAATAAACAAACAAAAACATGGCAAAACCAACATTACTTATTCTTGCAGCTGGCATGGGCAGTCGATATGGCGGATTAAAACAAGTAGATCGACTGGGGCCAAATGGTGAAACGATTACCGATTATAGTATTTACGATGCAATCAGGGCCGGATTTGGTAAAGTAGTTGTTGTTATCAGGAAAGATATTGAAGCCGACTTCCGCGAATTCTTCGATGTCTTTTCCAAACACATTGAAGTTGAATATGTATTCCAGGAGCTGGATAACATCCCTGAAGAGTATAAGGTGCCTGCCGAAAGGATAAAACCCTGGGGTACCGGTCACGCCGTTATGATGGCTGAAGATGTAATTCAAGAGCCGTTTGCTGTAATAAATGCAGATGATTTTTATGGTTATGAGGCTTATAAAATTGTTGGTAATCACCTTTCACAGGTAAATAACGATGCTACCAATTATTGCATGGCAGGGTACGTTTTAAAAAATACGCTGTCTGATTTCGGTTCGGTTTCAAGAGGCATTTGCGAGTTAAACGCAGAGAGTGAACTTAAAAGTATTGTTGAACGCACCAAGATTCAAAAAAAAGATGGCAGGGCCATTTTCACAGATGAACAGGAAAAAGAACACGAAATTTCTGAAAATGCCATTGTTTCCATGAATTTCTTTGGATTTACACCCTCATTTTTTTCATTCCTCAAAAGAGAATTTAAAAATTTTCTTGATCAAAACATTGATAAGCCAAAAGCTGAATTTTATATACCCTCGGTAGTACATACATTACTTCTTAGAAATGAAGCTTCCATGAAAGTGTATAAAACCGAAGCCGAATGGTTTGGCATTACCTATCGCGAGGACAGGGAAAATGTTGTAAACCGGATAAAAGAGTTGGCAGAAGAGGGAAAATATCCCTATCAATTATGGAATAAATAGTTTTTCAAACCCAATCAAAAACATATCTCGAAATGTTCAAATCCATGATGCGATTTATTTTTATAGCGGCCTTATCGGTCTCTTTTACAAATTGCAAACAAGCAAAAGAACCAGAACAACCCAATATATTATTTATTGCAGTTGATGACTTGCGACCGGAACTTCGATGTTATGGTGCCTCCAATATTCATTCACCGAATATTGATCGACTGGCCTCGCAAGGTACTCTTTTTGAACGGGCGTATTGCAACGTTCCAGTGTGCGGTGCATCGCGTGCAAGTATGCTCTCAGGTGTTCGTCCGCGTCGCGACCGATTTGTTCAGTATTATACCTGGCAGGATAATGATGCTCCGGGTATTACAAGTTTACCCGGATACTTCAAAGAGAAGGGGTATTACACAGTTTCGAATGGAAAAGTGTACCATCATCTTGAAGACGGCGCAGGAAGCTGGAGTGAAGCTCCCTGGCACCCGGTGCAGGAAGCGGAAGACAAAAACTGGAGAAATTACATAACACAACGCAATCTGAACATTGCAGCCGCAAATAACGGAAGTGCATTATCTTATGAACAGGCCGATGTGCATGATACAGCTTACTTTGATGGTAAAACTGCTCAAAAAACAATAACCGATTTGCAAAGATTGAAAGAAAAGGGTCAGCCTTTCTTTCTTGCTGCTGGGTTTCTGAAGCCCCACTTACCTTTTAATGCTCCAACGAAATACTGGGATATTTACCCGTACAAATCAATTAAAATGCCTGAAAACCCATTCTTCCCTGAAACGGCTCCCGATGCAGCCAATCACAATTGGGGTGAATTACGGTCGTACGAAGGAATACCGAAAGAAGGTGCACTTACCGACAGTCTTGCCCGTAAGCTTATCCAGGGTTATTATGCCTGCGTTTCATATACGGATGCTCAAATTGGCCGAATCCTGGATGAACTTGAACGACTTGGTTTGAAAGAAAATACCATTGTGGTACTTTGGGGAGATCATGGCTGGAACCTCGGTGAACACGGATTATGGTGTAAACACTGTAATTTTCATAATGCTTTAAACGCGCCTTTAATTGTCTCTGCACCCGGAATAGAAGGAAACAAAAAAATAAATTCATTGGTTGAGTTTGTTGACATTTATCCCTCGCTTTGTGAGTTGGTCGGTCTGGAAAAACCGCCCCATTTGCAAGGAAAAAGTTTTGTTAATTTAATGAATGGTGAAACGGATCAGACAAGGGAAGTGGCTTTTTCACGATGGATTGAAGGTGAATCTGTGAAAACGGACAACTATTTGTATACCGAATGGTTTGATAATGATGGAAATGTATATGCACGCATGCTCTATGACCATCGCAACGATCCAAAAGAATTGGTAAATGTTGCCGAATCACCTCAATATGCTGATGTAGTAGAAGATTTAAGTCAAAAAATCAGGGAAAACATACAAAAGGTAAATGCCGATGGAATTGAGCCTGAAAAAGAGAATGCTCAATAATTTCAAACCCAAAACACTATAATGTCATGTTGAAAGTAAAATCATTCTGGTTAATTCTGTTTTCATTGTTCATCACCTCATCGTGTTCAAAAGACAGTGACGAAAATCAGTTGCTTGTAAGTATGAACATTGATGGTCAGGAATGGAATACAGAAATTGTTGAAGGTTCAAATCCTGTAGAAAATGAATATATTGTAAGTGCCAGTGATGAATATAATGGTAAAACGTTAAGCATCGAATTTAACATTATTCTTACAGATGACGAGGATATGGAATTCACCCTGGGCCCTAAAGGTGAGGCCGATATAAACGTTTCGATTGACAATGAAGCTTATTCAACCACAAATTTCGGATCTAGCGGGATTCTTACATTAACTGAGCTAACCAATTCACGAATTGAAGGAACATTCCGGCTAACTGCTTATCAATCATATACTGAAGATCCACAAGTTATTGAAATTACCAATGGTATTTTAAAGGCTTCATTTTTACCTTATTAAGTACGAACCCAATCATTGAGTCCGGTCTAAAAAGCTACCTTAAACTCCTACCCTCCTAAAGGGGGCTTCTTCCAACCTTTAAAAAGCATAAAGAATCGAGAGCAAAACCCTTGTGTTAGCGTAATATTCTGAATTGGTGATTTTCCCTTTCTCATCAAAATCATTAGGATCTTCGGCAAAAGCAGCTCCGGTATACTCTACCTCAGCGGCAACTTTTGTTTTATTGGAAATGAAAACCACTCTTGGCGCAACCCTGAGAATATAATGAATATTGTCAACACCTCTTCCTCCACCTTCGATTGTGCCGGGTATAATCTCCTCTGATGCACCCAAATTCTGGTTATAACCACCAAATAATCCTGCCTGGAATTTTGAGCCATTGGTATGAATCTCTGTCCAGATAGAATTGTTTTGAATGGGAGTGTATTCAGGATATGCATAAATGTCATTACTTAAATTTGTAATAGCATAGGTGCTTATGCCTAACATATCATAGAGGTTTTGTCCATAGGTTTCTTTAATTTTAAAAGTTAACCCATCGGTTTGCAATTTCAGGAAACCCATGAGAGATAACCCGCCTACACTTTCCGTTGTTTTATAACCTGTTGCTGTTAAAAGCGAAGGAATAACTTGTTTATAAGCGCCTCCGGCACCGGCAACCAATGAATTACTACTGTAATGAAGTTGCAAATGCATGTCAGGGAAACCTACGTTTCTCAATGAACCTGGTCCGCCAGGACTCGCGTGATCGCGCTGTGACAAGGCTGCTACAATAAGCTTCAGATCACCCATGCTTTGTGTTAACCGCAATTGTGGATTCCTTGCAAATGGTTGAATTGGTAAACCGGTATTGAAAGAGACAACTCCCGGATAACATACTGCTGTAAAGAGTGGATTCCAGTATTGTCCGGCCATTAATTCAGTATTCGTCCAATTCAGCTTGACATAGGCATGACGAAGTCGTAGCAGATTAATATTTGCATTCGACTGGGCAAAGAAGTCGGTTTCAATATATCCGGTTGTTTTAGCACCAAATGCATCCGGTCCGATGGCTTTAACGCCCAGGCGCGATTGTATGGCCAGCATGTTGAAATTGAATTTGTCGTTGATATCTTCACCCCCAGCATCAAGTTGTGCCGGTTGGGGCCAAAATAATGTAAATCCTTCACGGGCAGAAAATGTTTGCCTGGAGTCAAAATATAAATCATTTTTAACGTATCCTGAAATGGAAACGTCAAACTTTTTTTGATCTTCCTGAGCAATAGAAAGAAAACCCGGGCATAATAAAATAAAGGATAAAGCAACCTTGCTTGCACTGTAAAATCTCATGACTGATATATTTAAATTTCCGTTAAATCGTTATTTATCTGATGACCTATTTCCATGAACCTGCAATTTTACAGCAATCAGCGGGATTTTACAAATAAAGTTAATGATTATGCATTAAAATTCTTCGGTTTTGTAACCCATTTTTTAAATTTATATGTTCTGATGGGAACGAT
>CAZAMT010000236.1:0-6601 GCA_964486145.1 uncultured Bacteroidales bacterium | reverse complement strand
AAAGAACTGGTTTTAAAAAATCGGAGTTACCGGAGGTTTGATGAGCAGGAACCGATTACTCTTAACCTGCTTAAGGAATGCATTGACCTCGCGAGAAATACTCCATCAGCAGCCAATAAACAATCCCTCAAATACATTATCGTAATTAATCCTGAAATAAGAGAAAAGGTTTTTGAGACCCTTTCGTGGGCCGGATATCTGAAAAACTGGGACGGCCCTCAAATTGGTGAACGGCCTTCAGGATATATCATTATGCTCAATGATACGACCATTTCAACCAACTATTTTTGTGATCATGGAATTGCAGCACAAACGATTTTGCTTGGAGCTACCGAAAAAGGTTATGGCGGGTGCATTATAGCCTCAGTTGATAAAACCAAACTGAGAAATAACCTTCAAATCCCGGAAAAACTTGAAATTATCCAGGTGCTTGCCATGGGTAAACCAACGGAAGAAGTAAAAATTGAACCTGTTGGTAATGACGGTGATATTAAATACTGGAGAGATAAAAACCAGGTACACCATGTTCCCAAAAGAAATCTGGAAGATATTATTTACGAAACCAAATAGACCCAACACCCAAATTGAGCGATTGTTGCCTTTGGTTCCCGAAGTGTTTCCGGGACTTTCAGCATGAGCTAAAGGTTCCGCTCAATTGATTGCTGAGTCTAATCAAAGGTTTTTCTAACCTTTCGCGCTTTCAAACAATTCATTCACGTAATCCCAGTTAACAACGTTCCAGAAAGCATCAACGTAATCGCCCCTCATGTTTTGATATTTAAGATAATATGCATGCTCCCAAACATCAATTCCCAATATGGGCTCTCCTTTGACTTCTGCAATGTCCATCAATGGATTATCCTGATTCGGGGTAGACGTAATTTTTAATCCATTTGAAGTTTTCACTAACCAAGCCCAGCCCGATCCAAACCGGGTCTTTGCTGCTGTGGAAAATTCATTTACAAAAGCATCATACGACCCAAATGCCCTTTCTATTGTCGAAAGGAGTTTTCCTTTGGGCTTTCCACCGCCATCCGGACTCATTACTTTCCAAAACAGGGAATGATTATAATATCCACCGCCATTGTTTCTAACCGCATCCGAATATTTTGAGACATGAGCAAATACATCTTTCATTGATTTTCCGGAAATATTCCCGCTGTCAAGCGCAGCATTAAATTTCCTGGTGTAACCTGCATGATGCTTACTATGATGAATTTCCATCGTACGTGCATCAATGTACGGTTCAAGGGCATCATATGAATATTCAAGATCAGGTAGCTTGAAAGATTCTTTTCCCAGGTTTGCCCCGGAGGATGCCGTTACAAGATTTTGACCTGCTGCCAGGGTGCCAAGTGTGAATAAGGAACTGGTTTTAATAAATTCTCGTTTGTTCATGGTATTGCTATTTAGTTTAAATTAATTATAAATAACAACCATAAACAGGGATTGTTTAAAAAGAATTTTTTTACAAGCGAGCCTTGCTAATTTTTCACAAATAAAGATTTTATAATGTGTGTCACAATTTTTGGATTCTCCTTCAAACGTCGGGTTGAATATCCAAACCAATGTTCTCCAAAAGGAACATAAACCCGCATGGTATAGCCCCGCTCAACAATTTGTTTTCTGAGCCTTGGCGTCACTCCGTACAACATCTGAAACTCAAACTGGTCGCTGTTCAACTGATATTTACTGATGAGTGTATAGCTCTTTGTTATGAGACTTTTGTCGTGGGTGGCAATCGCGGGAAACATCCTGTGCCTGATTACCTGATCCAGGCAAAGCATGAAATTATGATTGACATTTTTTTTGTTCTGGTAAGCAATGTCTTCCGGCTCAATATATATTCCTTTGCATAGCCTGATATTCACAGGTGCTTCGGGAAGACTGATTTTTTTTAATTGATCAATATCCGATAGAGTTCTTCTCATGTATGCCTGCAAAACAATTCCCACATGATGAGGAAATTCGCGGTACAATCTCCTGAATAAGCTGAGTTCTTTTTCCAGGCATTGACTGTCTTCCATGTCAATTCTTATAAACCGGTTGGTTTCTTTGGCTTTACCCAATACCTCTCTTACATTTTGATAGCAAACTTCTTCATTGAGCAATAACCCAAAACTGGTTGGTTTTAGTGAAAGGCTTCCCTGAATGTTGTTTTCCGAAACCATTTCAATCAATTGAAGATACTCTTCCTTATTCTTGCGTGCTTCCGTTAAATAAGAAATAAACTCTCCCAATACATCCAGTGTAACCAGGATTTTTTGGCTGTTAAGATTTTTGGAAACGGAAATTGCGCTTTCTGCCGTTTTACCTGCAATATACTTTTTCGAAAAAACCCAAATCAGATTTTTCGGCATCAAAGGAATTACCCGTGCAATTAATTTATTAATCATCTCGATCCGTGCTAACTTTATTACTTCATAAATTCATTCCAATAAACTGGCTACGATTAAGGTACACTAACTCCCGCCTGGGCGAGATCAAGTGTGACTAAACCGGGTTAATACTGCCTTTGGCGACACAAGCTCTGCTGTAATCCAACTAAATATAAATATTTATGAACCCCGAAGGGCCCGGCGAAGCCAATAGGGCAGGTTAAATACAAACATTTAAAAAAATTGAAAAATACAGGTTCATTCGAATTGAAAAAAGGATAAAAGTCAGCACTGATATAAATCATAAATGATGAGATCAGGTTTCATCCTTTTATCTGCCTGACCTCATCAAAAACCGTTTAATCCTTTATAATATGATACGTTCTTAGGAAACGTTTATTGGAAATCTTCAACAAGTACATGCCACGCGGTAATTGTTCAATACTTATTTTGGTTCGATATGATTTTATTAGATCTATTTCTTTATTTATCAATGTTTTGCCGTTTATATCAACAATTTCAAGTAAATAACTGCCAGGCACCATTCCTGTAGCTTCAACATGTATAACATCGGAAGCCGGATTTGGATAAAATTCGATCGATGTTGATCCACCGGCTGTTTCAATACCTGAAACAAGTGTTGTATCAACATAGATGGAGCCACTTCCCTCACAAGCGTTCACATTGGTAACCGTCACCGAATACTGCCCCGGTGTAACAACAATCATTGATCGGTTTGTCTGTCCGCTGCTCCATTCATACGTTTCAAAATCTCCTGCATTAAGAATATGAGGCAGTTCTACCCGAAGGGTATCATCATCCGTTCCAAAATCCACATGAGGTGATTCAAGCATGTGAATGGTTTCAGAGAGCGTATCATTAATTCTTGCCAGATCCCTGTTCAGACTTGTGAAAATTTTAAAATCGTAATAACCTGCATCCGACATATCAACCTTATTGCTAAAATGATGCTCCATTGTTGCTCCCGGAATTATATTCTCTGACAAAATGCATTCCTCCAGAACAACGGGTTGTCCGTTTAATAAATAACCCATACCAAATGTATCGTTTGCCATCAATGTATCCGAACCAAGGTTTTCAACAAGCACCACCAGTTCCTTTTCATTCTGACTACATAAATCCGTTGGTTCAACCAGGGATGTGACGCCGATATCCGGAAACCTGAAATCAAGATACACATCATCGGAGGTTTCACAATCATGTTCACTTGTCACCGTAACACTATAATTTCCTGTACTTTCTGCAACATATACTGATCTGGTTGACCCGTCCTGCCAATGATACGTATAAGTTGGATTGGTACCTGCAATAAGTTCATAAGTTAAACTTTTAATAATGGTATCATTTCCTAAGTCAACTACAGGTAATGTATAGAACTCAATCTGCCGGGTTAAGGTATCATTTTCGTTATTGATGTCCCAGTCATAATCAATATATGTACTTATTTGATAGTTGCCAGCATCCGGGAAGGTTTCCGATTTAGCAAATGTATGGACTGTTGACGTATTTGGCATAAGATCCTGACTTAAGGAAAGGGTTTCTTCAACCACTTCCCCGTCATTTATTGTATAACCAATTTTCACATTATCAGAAGAAGATATTGTATCAGTACCATTATTTAGCACAAGAAACCTGAATTTTATTGGTTCCCTCGGTTTACATTCATCACCGGGATACACGATGCTACTGATATTTAAATCCGGAACGATCAGGGTAATATGACGACTGTCTGTTGTTTCACATCCAAAAGGTGAAGTAACTGACAATGAATATGTACCCGGCTGGTCAATCAGGAGCATTGAAGTATCTTCACCTGTATTCCATAAATAACTATATGAAGAATCATAGTCAGTCTGCAACGTATACTCATAATCCCTGATTACGGTATCTGCGCCCAACTCAAGTTCAGGATACGGATAAAAAACAATTGTATCGGTCAGGGTATCATTTGCAGGATTAATATCTCCTGCTACAATAGTGTATAGCTGGAAATAATAATTGCCAGCCGTATCAAACGATTCTGCAGGCGCAAATTCATGGATTAATGTACTATCCGGATAAAAATCACCAGAAATGGTCATCGTTTCCAACACAGGATCATTATGTGCACGTTGATATGCAATGTCAATAGTTGCACCGCCAACAATCGTATCAGTACCGGTATTTGTGATTTGAGCCATTACCTTACCCGATGACAGGGGCAAACAAGAGTTAACCGGATTGATCAGGGCTGTTAACCCCACATCAAGATAATCGAAGCGGACGTGCACAGTATCAGATCCCGGGCAGCCGTTCGCATCGGTGGCGGTAACCCGGTAATCATCCGTATCATAAACTTCCACTGTCTGTGTGGTATCTGCTGTGCTCCATTCATATCTGATAAAAGACGGGCCGGCATCAAGTGTGTGGGATAGCGTATAGATGGTTACATCTTCTCCTAAATCCACGATTGGATAACCAAATGTAGTTATTGAAGTTTCAAGGGTATCGTTGAGATCATGTTGATCCCATGTAAAATAATTGAAAAGCTTAAAGTTGTATGTTCTGAATTCATGTAAATCAACGGTGTCATCGTTAAATGTGAAATATAATGAGCTATCCGGATAAAATCGCTCGTAAACCAGAAAAGTATCGGTTACAACAGGATTGGCTTCAAACTCATAACTTATCAGGATAGTATCATTTACATTCAAAGTATCACTTCCCACATTTGTTACTTCAACAGTAAGGCATTCCACAGAATCGAGTTCACAGGTAGACTGCGGCTGATGGATAGCCGTAATGCTAATATCGGGTATTAACTGATGAACATTAACAGTATCATAAGTTATACAGCCCGTTGAATCCGTATTTGTAACCGTCAACTCATAATCACCGGCAACAGAAACATGGTATACTGAATCATTGATATTTCCCGGTTGCCATTCGTATTCATAATCTTCATGATAATAAGGAATAAGTGTTAAGGTATCCGGTCTCGCTGACTTAATGGTATCAGGAAGGTGTGTATATGGATTTTGATGGATGTTAAAGCTGAAATAAGCAGTGTCATTAGCCACCTCTCCATAATAATACGGATCATCTTCAATGAATGTATAAACTGCAACATCGTAAAGTCCTGCCTGGGTGAGATCCGCTTTTTTATTGAATTTCAATGTAACCGAATCATTCACAGGCAATTCATCCGCCAGCACAAAGGTATCTATCACTGACTCATTATTTGTGATATTCATCCCTGCAACAATGGTGTCGCCAGTCTTCATGGATCGCACACCAAAGTTTTTCACCGTGAAACTGATGTTTTCCGGATTTACGAACTGACAGGCATCTCCAATGGAATCGATGGATACAACGCCGATATCATGAGGTGCTTCGTAAATTTTCACTTCATCAAACCGGAACCCGATATCTGTATTGTTGCTGTCACTTGCAAAGACAAACCGAAACTTCACGTTTGCTTCATTTTCGATGGTTGATGGAAGAAACTGTCTTGTTCGTTTCCATACAGAACTTCCGGTCCAACCCTTTGTACCAAGGGCATTCACTGAATCCGTATACCATTCCCAGTCAAATTCATAAGCATGTGAATCAACCTTTGCCCAGTTTACTCCACCATCTGTAGTATATTGCAATAACGTTCCGTCCTTACCGGATTCTGTAGCATTTGAATAATAGAAATCAATTATTGGCTTTTCTGTGTTTGTAAAATCAAAACACGGACTAACAAGTACCGTTGTATCCAGGTTTTTATACACACTTCCTGTATTGCTTACCCAGGCCTTGCCTCCACCTGGCGATGGAATACCAGGTTCTTTACATGACCATCCTGCATGGAATGGCGCATTTGCCCAAAAGCCATTTTCAGATTCAAAGTTTTCTGCATAAGGAAGTTCAACATATGGTTGGGAAACAATAACCATTTGCCGGCTGTTGTTATCTTCTTCTTCATCTCCATCTAAATCAGTCGATACAATTACATTATACACTTTCGGTGTGGAAAAATCAGCTTTTGACTGAAAGTCATAGAGGATACTGTCACCAACAGGTATTTCCTGAAAGATGGTATCATAAACCCTTGTATTTCCTCCATCCAGCGAAAAGTAAACAGGAATGGTATCATTTGATGGCCAGGCGCCAAAATTTTTCACGATAACCGAAAATGTCTCCTGATCCGTCATGCCGCAACTACCGAGTGGTGATAT
>CAZAMT010000235.1:5189-6622 GCA_964486145.1 uncultured Bacteroidales bacterium | reverse complement strand
CTAAGGATGGTCATTCAAAAAACCTGCATCTTTTGTCATGAATAATGTTCATTATACATACGGATGCCTGGTGTGTCGGCCCGAACAGCTTGCGCCGGCCCTGCGCTGCACAGAGTTATTACCCTAATAATATGCCATAAATTCACATTTATATGCAAGCTTTGCTCAATTTGGGTTTTTATTCGCTCTTTGTCTATATTTATAGGTGCGAATGAGCTTTGCTGAAGCTAAGTTGTTTACTTTTTTTCTGAAGAACTTAGCATTCTCATGGCCTGTCCTGCGTATTGAAGGAAACAAAGTAAATATAAAAAGTAAAAGCCCTTGCGGCTTGATCATAAAATAAACCGGTCCGGTTTTTCCGGACCCCAACGATAAACACTGGTAAACTTAATATACCCGTAACACCCTGTAAACAAATAAGCCGTATAATAGGCATGGATTTTGAAACACCAGGGTAATGGTTAATTGATACATGGATATGAAAAAAAGCAATAGAATATGGATTATCGTTTTGCTCGCAGGAACAATGTGTTTGTCGGTTCTGGCACAGGATCCAACCAAACCTGTTGTTTATAAGCCATTTAGAGCAGGTGAACGATTGGTGTACGAATTGAGATACGGACCCATTGTTGGCGGAAGGGCACATTTGAACCTGAAAAAAACCTCATACAAAGGAAAAACGGCGTACTACGCTGAAGCAAAAGCGGTAAGTGTTGGTCTGGTTGATAGATTGTTTAATATTGAAGACATTTATGCAAGCTATTTTGACCCGGTTACCAATTTACCATACATGGCTATTCGCGACATACACGAAGGCAATTACACTTTTTACAATGAGGTTGAATATTTCCATAACGATAGCATGGTGATTAGTACCAAATCAGGAAAAGTTGAAGTTCCGCCGAATATTCTTGACATGGTATCAACCCTGTATTATTTGAGACGCATTGATTATAAAAAGATGCGCCCCGGCGATGTGATTGATGTGGAAACATTTTTTAGCGATGAAATTTTTCCGTTCGACATACGTTTCCGTGGCAGGGAAAAAGTGAAAACAAAACTCGGAACTTTCATGTGCCTCCGATTTGATCCAGTGGTTGAACCCGGACGAATTTTCGAATCAGAAGACGACATGACCATTTATATTTCCGATGATGCCAATTACCTGCCGTTACAGGTTCGTTTTGATATGCTTGTGGGATCGGTTAAATGTGATTTGGCAGAATATGAAAACATCATGTATCCACTTGTTCCATTGGATAAATAAAAAAACCATTGAAAAATTGAAATTACTTTTCAATGGCCTGTTAATCAAGTAAATTTTATTAAAATCTTATGGAGGCACCTAAAGTGAAAAAACCAAATGCATTCCATCCTCCCTCGGCAAAAACACCAAGCTGTTCATTTACCATATACTTAAATCCGGCAAAGGG
>CAZAMT010000235.1:0-5089 GCA_964486145.1 uncultured Bacteroidales bacterium | reverse complement strand
AGATCTACGTCATTGGAATAATCTACTCCAATAATATCATCATCTGATTTATAATTCTGAAATTCAAGTCCTGCTATGACTGATAGATAAAAGTCAAATTTTTCCTCATCAATATCCAATTCCAGATTTTCATTTAATAAAGGCAGGTAATGAAAAGTAGCTCTGGCTCCTGCAGAGACGAAACTCCAGCGATATGAATAATTATATCCATATCCACTATAGTCATATTTCCAACTTGCAAAACCAAGATATGCTCCGGCGCTAACGTATTCATGGAATCCATATTCCCCTGTTAGCGTAATAGGAGGAAATCCTATGGACCGCGAACCCAGGAATCCATAACCATAATAACCAACTGTTAATCCAATACTTGCGGTTTTATCACCAATGTTATACGCATCGTTTTGAGCAGAAACCTGTTGCCCGGCTAAAAATAACAAACTGATTGACAGGATGTAAACTAACTTTCTCATAAACGTTTAAATTAAAGGGTTAAATATTGAACAAAAGTAATGAATTTGAGGTTTTCAGTAGATAATTAAATTTCATTTTTATACACTATTAAAGTTTTTTTATTGTAAATTGTTCAAATTATTACCACTTAATTTTTCATCCTATGAAAACACCAAACCTTACGTACATTCTGTTTTTTGCTTTTCTTTTAACTAATTGCAACCAAATGAACACTCCCAACGAGGTCAAATTGGTCATTGATGCAAAAGCCAAACTGGGCGAAGGTGCATTGTGGGACTATAACAATAAACGGCTTTTTTGGGTGGATATCAATTCTGAATTGTTAAATATTTATTACCCGGAAACGGACACAAACCGGGTGATTAATTTAGGTCAGAAAGTTGGAACAGTAGTACCTGTGGATGATAACCAGGTACTGGTTGCGCTCGAAGATGGCATTTACTCCCTTGACCTGCAAACCGAAGAACTTATCCACCATGTAAGTCCCGAAGATACCTCCTTAAACAACCGTTTTAACGATGGTAAATGTGATCCGGCGGGCCGCTTCTGGGTCGGAACCATGTCAGGAAACAAACGCAACGGAGGCCTTTACAGGGTGGATCCGGATTTTTCTTCTTACAAAATGATTGATTCCGTAAGAGTTTCAAACGGAATTGCCTGGTCGCTTGATAACACAAAAATGTATTATATTGATACCCCTACACGGCAGGTAACTTCTTTTAACTACAATCACCAAACCGGTGAAATATCCAATCCGCAAGTGGCTGTTCAGATTCCTGATACCTTAGGTCATCCGGACGGGAGCACGCTTGATTCGGAAGGAAAACTATGGATTGCCATGTGGGGGGGCAGTTCGGTTACCCGGTGGGATCCGGAAACAGGTGAATACCTCGGGAAAATTGAAGTGCCTGCTAAAAATGTTACCTCAGTTGCCTTTGGAGGCAGCGACCTGAAAACCATGTATATCACGTCAGCAAGTGGAGGAATGAAAGACGAAGATTGGGAAAAATACCCCCATGCAGGAGGCCTGTTTTCAGTACGGCCGGGTAGCAAAGGCATTCCATGCAGTTATTTTGGAAAAGGTATGCCGGAAAATAACTAAACGGTTAGGTTTTTAAACTATCAGTCAACCAACCATTGATTTAAAAGGAATACTGTTAAATCTCTCGCTATTCCATAGCTCCTCAATTCCGCTGAATCAATCCTGTTGATTGTTTGCCATAACCTCGATCCCTTTTTGAAGTGTTTGATCAATCTCCTGGATAATTGGAAAAAAGCCTTTGTTATCAAGTACATTTCTGGCTATATAGGCTTTTAACTGAACACTGATGTATTTTTCCGCCTCGCGTATCTCAGGCCAGTTGGGCTTCACACCCTTCTTTGATGCATATGACACAAAGTCGTTTAAAATCTTTTTGTTATCGAGATACGCTTTCAAGTTACCAAAAGAATCCTTTTCCTTTAACACATCCCTGTGTTTATCCACATAGTCAAATGCAAATCTGAAAATCAGGCCTTTATTCCTTATTTTTTCATAATATCCACTTACCAGGGTGGTGTCAAGTGGCACAAAAATATCGGGCATGATACCCCCGCCACCATAAACTACTTTACCGCCTTTTGTTACAAACTTTATGGTATCCTGAAAATGAATGCTGTCCCGGCTGGAAAACTCACCGTTATGGTAACGAATCATGATATCTTTGTAATACTCATCCGAACCGTTTTCATAGGGTTTTTGTATACTCCTGCCTGTGGGAGTATAATACCTTGCAATCGTAAGCCGGATAGCTGAACCATCTTTGAACACCCGTTGTTCCTGAACAAGCCCCTTCCCAAACGATCGCCGCCCGATGATGGTGCCCCTGTCGTTATCCTGAATCGCACCGGCCAGGATTTCACTCGCGGATGCTGAGTATTCATTAATGAGTACCGAAACATCAATGTCATTGCATGCTCCTCCGGGAGTTGCATATACATTCGTTCGTGGTCTTGCTTTCCCCCGCGTATAGACAATGAGCTCACCATTATTTAAAAACTGGTCGGCAATATTAGTGGCGGCATCCATGTAACCACCGCTGTTGTCTCTCAAATCAATGATTAAATCCTTCATTCCCTTGGATTTAAGATCATTCACACCTTCCATAAATTCATCAAAAGTAGTTTTTGAAAATTTGCTAATCTTCAAATAACCAAGTGAATCATCGATCATGTAGGTAACATCAACGCTGTACAACGGTATATCGTCACGCGTAATTTCAAAATCAATCAGTTCATCAACCCCTTTGCGCAACACACCGACTTCAACCATTGTTCCCTTTGGTCCTTTGAGCCTTGAAACAATGCTGTCGCTCGACATGCCCACACCCGCGACTACCTCATCATTCACCTCAACAATACGATCACCGGCAAGAATGCCAACCTTTTCGGATGGCCCGTTGGCAATGGTCCTGATAATTGCAACCGTATCATTTTGCATGTTAAATTGAACGCCAATACCACTAAAATTTCCCTGCAATGGCTCATTGACACGCTTTAATTCCTGCGCAGGAATGTAAATGGAATGCGGATCAAGTTCCTTGAGCATTTTCGGTATGGTCATTTCAATCAATTCTTCCTTATCAACCGTGTCAACGTAGTCTTCTTCCACATAATTCAGGATGCTGTTGAGCTTATCAACCCGGGGATAAATAATAAAGCGGTTATCTACAGCTTTCTTGTTGAAATTCATCCCTACAAATATCCCAACGATGATGGAAAGTGCCAGCACCAGCGGACCTATGATCGCGATTTTCTTATTCTTCTTTAGTTGCATAAATTCAATGTTAATAAAATGATGTTGCGCTATTTATTTTGTTCAATGCCCGGGCTTTTCAAAATCAATTTTTACTATTTCAATTCCTGCTCTTTTCAATAACTCAATTCCATCCTGATTGTGATAGGCATCAAAAAAAACCACCCTCCGAATACCCGATTGAATGATCAGTTTTGCACATTCCATGCATGGCGAACAGGTTACGTATAACGTAGAATTTTCACTACTGTTGTTCGACTTGGCAACTTTTGTAATGGCATTTGCTTCTGCATGAAGCACGTATGGTTTCGTTTTATAGTTTTCATCCTCGCAAACGTTCTCAAAACCTGATGGGGTTCCGTTATAGCCATCGGAAATGATCATTTTTTCTTTCACAATCAGGGCTCCAACCTGTCTGCGCTTGCAATATGAGTTTTTTGCCCAAATCCTGGCCATTTCTAAGTAACGTTGATCAAATTGCAATTGCTTTTCGTTGTAAGGGTGCAAAATATCTGAATCTACCTTCTCAGCCATTAAAATTTTTGATTTATATACAGATTCTATACCAAAATGTTATAAGAAAGGCAAATATACAATTATTCGATCTCTTATGCAGAATGCCTCATGAAACGTAAAGTAAATTTTACTTTTAGGATTTACCTTGAAATAAACAAATCAAAAACAACAGAAGGGCTGAAAGTCCAATACCAAACTTTTAACTTTCACCTTATGAACGCTTTGCCCGCCTGCATGGAAAGCAATTTACATTATCCGTAATACCTAAACATGATAACAAACGAATATAAATGTTTATGAAACATGGCAGATTTTAGCAAGGGTGATTATATTAGCAATATAATAATTGAACCATGGGAAAATTAGATTTGCAGGGCATACCTGTTGGAGCACAGATAATGCTTACATTGATTATCATTTTTCTTTCTTTTCTAATAACTATGACGCTGGGAGCTTTGGCAGGCACATTGTTTTTTGATAATTCAATTACGGAAATTCTTGGCCTTGCCGATTTTACAGATAAATCAAATCTGCTCTTATTAAAATATCTTCAAATTACACAAAGCATCGGATTGTTTATCATACCACCATTTATTGCTGCAAGCTTATTTGGTTCAACGATTTCATCATATCTTAAAATCAGGAATAAACCTTATCCTTTTGTATTGATAATAGTTATTATCCTGGCAATCATTTCCATACCATTTATTAATTATTTGGCGGAGTTAAATGCCAATGTAAACCTGCCCGATTCTATGGAAAGGATTGAGAATTGGATGAAAGAAATGGAAGAAACCGCTGCCGAACTCACCGAAATGCTTATCTCTGCAAACACCTTTGATGTTTTTCTTCTTAACCTTTTTATGATTGCAGTTTTGCCGGCCCTTGGTGAAGAATTACTTTTCAGGGGTGTCATCCAAAAACAGTTAACGCGGTTTTTCAGGAATCACCATGCAGGAATATGGGTTGCCGCCATATTATTTAGTGCCCTGCATATGCAGTTTTATGGATTTATACCTCGCATGTTTCTGGGTGTGTTGTTTGGATATTTGCTGGTGTGGACCGGCTCCATATGGATACCAATAACAGCACACTTCGTAAACAATGCTTCTGCTGTTTTATTTTACTACCTTTTTTCAAATGATATGGTAAATGAAGAACTCGAAACAATTGGTGCTACTGAATCAGATATGTATTATGTGATTGCCAGTATGGCCGGTATGTTTATTTTCTTATTCCTGATATACAGGTACCAAAAGATACGATCAAATTACCGATCGCTCTCTGGATGAAACGCTCTTTAAC
>CAZAMT010000234.1:0-6642 GCA_964486145.1 uncultured Bacteroidales bacterium | reverse complement strand
CTTTATTGCATTTGAAATAAGATTGCGCAGTACTGTTTGTATCATATTACTGTCACCAAATATGTAGATATCTTCGGGGGATAAAAAATTAATGTTAATTTCTTTATTATTTGCAAGCTGTTTTAAAACTTCAATCACAGGAGAACAAATTTCCGCAAATCGATGTTTTTTTGGATTGAATTCTATATTACCGGACTCTGTTTTTACCCATAACAATATGTCTTCGAAAAGTTTGTAGGTATCCCGGGTGGATTTAACTATTAGATTCATTCGCTCTTTAATCTTGTCGGTGCTGTAATTATGGATATTTTTGGAAAGTAATTCCAATAGCCCCAATACTGAAGAGAATGGACCTTTTAAATCATGCGCTAAAATGGATATAAAACGATCTTTGCTTTTATTAATTTCTATCAATTCATTATTTGTACTGTTTAGTTCCGCTAATGTGGTTTGCAGCATATGTTTTTCCTGAATTAACTGGCGGTGCAAATTGCTAATTTCGCGGTTTAATTGATGCATTATTTTGTTTTGTTCAATTAAATTACCTGCATCTGCGCCACCCAAAACAAGAAGTTTATTATTTTTTCTAAAAATCTTAACCGAAATTGAGCTATTCACTGATGAATACTCGCCCAATGTTAAAAAGCCTTCAAAAATAAGCGGTTTAGAATGATCGCGCGATAATAGTACGTCGAAGGTTGGATTAATAAAGCTGTCTGCAACGTCACCCTTCATAAACTCAGACATTGGATTATTTATAAACAGAACCTTCCTATCTGTTGAAAATAAAGCAATACATAAAGAATTACTTTCAAAAATTGAAGCATCTATTTCCTTTCGCCAATCTTGTAAAATAGAATTTTTAGGCATTCCTTATCGCTTTTTATTCATTCGATTCAACGCTCTCATCAGATATTTCAACAAAGAGAGGTATGTTTACCTGCATCCACTCATAGTATGGATAAACTGCATCAAAGGTCTCCGGTGTTAATGTTTCCTTTAAAATTAAAAGCCATGCATTCAATTGAGCAGCCCAATAATTTGACCGAAATCCATGACTTTGGTATGCTCTGAATACCCACAATACGGTATCCACCATTACTTCGGGGTTATAATTTTTTAACACTGACCCTATAAACCTAACGTGGTTGGCATGATTATCTTTCATCATTTCAAAATTTTCAGTACCAACAAGTTTTTCAATGTCAGGCCTTTCCAGCATAACTGAGTTTATATTGGCAATAAGTTGCTCAGATTTATTTATATATTCCTCTGACACATGATCACCCACCTGTTTAAGTTGATTGGCAGATTCTAACAAATATTTTTTATCCATTTTTGTTTAAGTATGTAATAAATGATTCTACACTATGAATATCTGGTTTATAAAATACATTATCATATTTATTCAAAATTTCACGTCCCCCGTGCAGAAATGCCTGTCCACCAACCAAAATAAGTAAATTCGGAAAATATTGTCTAATCTTTTTTATCATTTTTTCCAAAGCTGGTAAGTGAAAATAAATACTTAGTGAAATGGCAAGTACATTGGGATTGATTAGTTTTGCAAAATCGATCAATTCATTTGTTGGGGTATTTGCTCCTAAGAAGTACGAATTCCAGCCATTCAATTCAAAAATATCACTAATCATTTTGATTCCAATTTGATGAAATTCATCTTCGATACAAGCTACAATAACTTTTTTATCTGTCTTTTCAACTGAAATAATTTTGGGATATAGTTCATTTAAAACAGACTCCACAATTGCAGATGCCAGGTGTTCTGCCGCAACACTTATTTTATTATTTTCCCATAGTTCACCCACATGATAAAGGGCTTTTTGAATAATGTTTTCATAAAGTATCTGAATGGAAATATTATTATTCAGATAATTATGTACCAGGCTTGAACACCCTAAATGGTCACCCTTAATTAGCAGGTCAAGTATATCCTCATGAGTATATCGAGTTAATCCGTCAGTCATATAAGATATCTTGTTTCACATTTATAATTGGTACTACAAATCAATTCTCATTTAAACTTAAATAATTTTGTTCAACAATACTAAAGTATAATACTAAAGTTTATATCATTCATATGATCCATAACAGATTTACTAAAAAAAATGATGTAATGAAACATCCATGATTTAGCTTAAGACTCACAGCCTTTCCCGATTTATGGGGAGCATGATTAATAGGATAAATGGAACGCAGATAACACAGGTCGAACGGATTTACGCGGATTTTTTCTATCAGCGATTATCGGTAAAATCAGCGTCATCAGCGTTCTAATTTTAATAGTGGTAAATTATAAACAGAAAAAGGTTTTTTTATAAAGTGGGTTTATATGACAACAGAATTATTAAAATTCAGTTTTTCCCCAGGGAACTACCGGAGATTTATAGAAATTTATATCCATGTCTTTAAATCGTTTGCCATGATTTGCCAGCCGTAATTTATAGGTTTTCCATTCCCGGTTTTTGCCAGTGGTCCATCCGATTTCAGCATATCCTGGCAATCGGGGGAATACCATGTATTCAATCTCATCCATGTTTGTTACGGTTTCTGTCCATAACGGCGCTTCAACGCCCAGGATATAATCTTTGGCCAGACCCGGAACATAATCTGCAGGATTCCAGTTGTATGCCGTATCAACGTCGATGTAACCTGCCCAGTTTAAACCGAGCTCGGTGGTAGAATCATATTTCATATCAAGATATGCTCTTTTGGCGGGTGACATGATAACTTTCGCTCCTTTTTTAACGCCCATCATTGTATTTTCAACATCTGACCAAAACTGCACAACCGCACCGTCAACAAGGGAAGCATTTGCAATTTCATCCCAGCCGATAACTTTTTTACCATACCTGGTTACAATTTCCTGAACACGGTTGATAAAATAGATATAATCATCCAGTGGTGTTACATGTGATTCATCCCCACCGATATGAAAGTAAGGCCCGGGTGAGATGGCCGCAATCTCGCGGACAACATCATCCACAAACGTATAGGTAATTTCTTTATCGGTGCACAAAGAGCTAAATCCTACCCTGGTGCCGGTATATAACTTTCTTGCTTTTCCATCACAATTTAACTCCGGATAAGATGCAAGGGCCGCATTGGTATGACCGGGCATGTCAATTTCAGGTACAATGGTTACGTATCGTTCTGCAGCATATTCAACAATTTCCGAAAATTCTTCCTGGGTGTAAAATCCACCTTCTCCCGCTCCTACTTCGGTACTACTCCCTATTTCAGTAAGCTTCGGCCACGATTTAATTTCAATCCGCCATCCCTGGTCATCGGACAAATGCAGGTGAAGATGGTTCATTTTATAGGTTGCCAGAAAATCAATGACACGTTTGACGTCCTTCACTTTAAAAAAATGCCTGGATACGTCAAGCATGGCTCCCCGATAGCTGTATTCGGGATAATCAACAATCTCTCCGGTGGCTATGATCAATGCTTCCTCATTCGTTTGATTTACCGGCAATAATTGCAACAATGACTGGATTCCGTAAAAACAGCCGGATGGTTGATTTGCCGTGACCCGGATGCGCCTGTTTTCAATAACCAAATGGTAACCCTCATTTCCCAGTGCAGGCTTTTTTTCATTTACCGCGAGGTAAATACCACGTCGGGGAGGTTTAACCGTAGTTTTTACAACAGGTGTATAACCCAGAACCCGCTCTATTTCTGATGCCAGATATGTTGCTGTTGTCTTTAGTTTTTCCGAGCCTTCCTGATAATAAATGGTACTTGCACGTGAAGGTTCAAAACCATCACCTGTTGCGATTACCGAATCCGGTTTAGGGATGATCTGGTTATCTGTAAGGTCTGTTTGAACATCCGGTGCGCAGGAATGGTGAAACATGACTGTCATCGCAATTATACTTATACTTAATAATTTAATATTCATTGGGGAATGGGTTAATGTTAGCCTAAATTTTGATGTATATGCTTACTTTACAGACTTTACTAACAGTAGCTAAAATCAATTGTTTGAATGAGGAGCGCATAAGAATATTTTTACATTATTTCTCCGAAGTCAAGAATCAAAGTGGCATTAAAAAATGCCGGCACTTCTTTTTCCGTTTGCAAATATATGTAATATGATTATATATATATCATCGGGATATCCTAAGTTATGACGTTGCTTAAAATTCTTGTCTGCTTTAAACACTTCAGAATGGCCATGCCCTGTTCCGGAAGTATTTACCCGCTGCCATGGAGCAGGTATTACCCTCCAGGTACTATCAGTTCCTCTCACGTTTATCAACTGGTCATGGTTGTCGCCGCATAACGTGCAAAGGATTCATTTTCCTTCGGGTCGTCGAAATACTTTTTATCGTAATACATTTGCTTTCATTTTACCGGCGCAGTCCAAATGGTCAGACAGTATCAGCAAAATGTTGGGTTGGTCTTGGGCAAAGGAAAGTGTTGAGAAGAAGATGAAAACGAATAAAATATTTTTCGGACCATGATTGTTTTGGTTTAATTCTGAACGTTTTCTGCAAGCCGCTCGAAAACACCGTCATACAAATCTGTATCGATGTTTTCATCGCCGCCAATGCGCACAATAACCATGTTCCACGCAGGAACTATCAGACAGATGTTGTTTTTGTTTCCCTGCGCGGCAAAAGTTCCTTCCGGGGCGTGTGGCCACATTTGGGTTCCATCGGGTTTTTCTCCATTTACCCACCAATTCAGTCCGTAATTTCCGGAAAGCAAACCTGCATACCAGGCTTCAGGGTCATAAGGCGGAACATCTGGCGCTACCCTTACCGAAGTGGCATAATCAATGTACTTTTGGCTAATCACCTGCCGTCCATTCCAGTTGCCGTTGTTACAGAACAACCAGCCGAAACGGGCCATTGCTTCTGCAGTTATGTACACCCCGCTCTCGGGCATTCCAGCTCCGCCATTGAGCGTAATGCCGTCAATTTCGCGATTATCTTCCCACTCCATTTGTTCTGGTGCTATTCCGATAACCGAAGCCACTCTGCTGTCGAACAGATTTTCAAGCGATTCTTCGCCGGCCATGGTAAGCACATACGCCAAAACATCCGACTGCCGGGAATAGTGGAAAGCTGCCCCCGGGGCATAATCGGGTTCGGCCGGTGTAAAAGTATCGCCTTCCTCGTGGTTGTAACCGCTGGTAAACGTGGCCAGGTGTTCGATGGTCACATTGGGATAATTCGTCTCCAGTTTATCAAAATGTTGGCTGGCCTTTGTTTCAGGAGTGCATTTTCCATCGTCCCATAAAAGACCCAGGCAGGTGCTCATGAAGGATTTGGTGCACGACCAGACCAGGTGCCGGCTTTCCACGTCATCGCCCTGCCAGATAACAAAGCCGTTTTTAATTATCATAGTTCTTGAAGTGCCGACTTCCCCGCACACCGAATCGAGGTATGCCATGGTGGCATCGAGATTTTCGCGAGAGATTTCCTGGCTTCCGGGAGTTGCTAACTGCCAGTTTTGTTGTGGAAATACAATTTTTTCTTCATTTAGTCTGTTGCATCCGTTGATTAACATAAGAAGAATGGCAAGGAAAAAACAGATAATTTTCATACTATTAAAATAATTATTTGTGTTTTTTTCAAAATTTCATAAATATAAAAACAATTATTCCGAGAGTAAAAACCGGAACAAGAATAAACCAACCAATTTTAAAAAATTTTCTTGTCCTGTACCAAAGTAATATTCCGGTAACAGAAAATATTATCATCGAAACAGCAGTTAAATCAAGTAGAACTCCCCAGACAAAATAGAGTGGTCCACCCTCGAATCCATGTATCCGGTGAATCCGTTTATTTATTTCATAAAAGGTTTTTCTTTCGGTTTTTATTATGGTCAGGCTGTCCAAATCATTTTTTATTTTCACGTGCTGGACTATTCCAGGGCGAAAAATATTAAATGAAATTCCTCCATTTTTATTCCTGTTGTAATTCAAGCGCCCGGTAATATTAAATTCCCGTTTTATTTCATTTCCCAATTTTCTTAAGTCTGTTGTATCGGGCATGAAATGTAACGGGTAGTTTTGTGATGATTTCTCATCTTTTCCAACATCAAACCAATTGTGCTTGCTCGTAATGAAACCTGATCCTCATTTCTGTTGAGTTTAACCTCAAAAGTTCGTCCGGGTCGCTGGATTAAAAAACGAAACATACCAGATTTATCCTGTCTGAATTCCCATCGGGGTATGTACCCGCTGACACCTAATTGTGAACGTATGTATTTCGAAAGCGTATCAGGTTTTAATGAAGAATCAAAACTTATATCTTTTGCATATTTAATTATTTTGGTGTCTTTCTCGGGTAAAAACTGATGTTGAAAATTCAGCACACTAATACCAACGATGAAAAAAAACAATGAACTAAACAGTCCGCCATAAATGTGAAGTTTGGTAAAGTATGTATTTATTTTTCTACTCATTAAATGCTTTTATATTTTTAATGCTTACACCGTAAAGTTCCCCAACCTGTGGTCCCGAAATTTCGGTGGCTTTTACTTCAATTTGATACTCCCCTTTCTGCAACGACAAACGGCCCCAGGAAAAGTTTCTCCATTTCATTTCCGGGGGTCGGCCTCTGTCCACCTGATCGCGATTTGGATAAGCCTCCGGAACAAATGGATCTT
>CAZAMT010000233.1:0-6646 GCA_964486145.1 uncultured Bacteroidales bacterium | reverse complement strand
GAAACATTGGAAATGGTAAATAACTAAAAACATGAAAGGAATTGTACCGCTTGTTATTAAAAAAAATATTCTTCAAAAAATTAATTAAAAGAAGAAAAATGAAAACACAGCTTATAAAATTATTATCAGTAATCATTATTACCTTATTTTGTTCGGCGGATATCTTTGCCCAGGCCACCAACAAGCCCAACCGCGATGGCATTCAATTCAGTCCGCGTTGGATCGACAACCTGGTTTTTCTGAACCATTTCGACCATGAATTGCCCCCCGAAAAACAGGCACTGTATAAATGGGCGGAAACACATCTGGCAGACGAAACTGACAAGGGCTTTGCCAGCCTGGCAGATTATTACGGACTGCAAAATCATTGTAAAGAACACAATATCAAACTACTGGGCGGCCCGATGCTCGGCAATGTTACAACCAATTCGGTAAATGTCTGGGTGCGAACCGTGAAACCCGGGAAAGTAGAAGTTATAGTAAATGGCGGTGAGAAAGAACTGAAATTCGGGCCGGCAGAATCAACAACTGACAGTGAGCTATCTGCCGTTATTCCTGTGTCAGGACTGGAACCGGCAACAAAATACACCTACAGCATATTGGTTGACGGTGAAAAAATTGAAACGCCGTTCGAAACAACAGTAAAAACACTGAGTGATGACAAAGCAGATAACACCCGGATTCTTTTTGGCTCCTGCTTCCATCGCTGGGGGCTGGGAAACGAAAAACAAAGCCGGGCCATGATTGACCGGAACCCGGATGCTTTCCTGGCCATTGGCGATATTGCAGCGCAAGACAGGAATAACAGCATGGGCTGGCACAGCCTCGATTACCTGGCACGCGACCTCTACCCGGCATGGCAGAAACTGGTTTCCAAAATTCCGGTTTATGCCGGATGGGACGACCACGATTATTTCGATAACGACCTGGCGGGTATTCCCGAAGGTTATACCAACAAAGACCGTGAAAATGTATGGAAGGTTTTCCGTTATGCCTGGAACAATCCCTCGTATGGTTTTGGAGATGAGGGGAAGGGTAATTTTTATCGTACACGGATTGGCGCGGCTGATATCATTCAAATAGACCACCGCTACTTCCGCACCGAAGAATCATTCCTCGGGGAAGAACAAATGCAATGGCTGAAAGAGCAACTGTTAGATTGCAAAGGTCCGTTTATCATCCTCTCGAACGGAACCATGTGGAGCGATTATGTTTCTAATGGCAAAGATTCGTGGGGCATGTACGATCCCGAAGGACGGGAGAAAATTTTTAGCTTGATTGAAAAGAATAACATTCCGGGAGTATTGTTAATATCCGGTGACAGACATGGCTCTCGCGGGTTTACCATTCCACGTGAATCGGGTTTTAGTTTTTATGAATTTGAAGTAGCCAGCCTGGGCGGATTGGGTGGACAACCCGCAACCAAACCCGAATGGACAACCCAGTTTTACGGGTTGAATGGCGGGTATGCATTTGGCGAATTTACCTTCAATACCAAATTAAAAGACCCCACTGTAACTTTTAAGTTGATTGGGGAAGAAGGGGATATAATCCATGAAATGACCTTAAAAAGGAGTGAGCTGACGCCGGGTAATTATTAAGCCGGGAAGTTTACCTGGCCAAACTCCGGTATGCACGGCAGAAAAGGCTTCTAATAAAAAATTGTAACTCCATATGTATTGAAAATCCTTATGGATAAAAAAAATATCCGCAAGCGATGGCTTCAAAAGGGATTGGTTTTATTCGATGAAAACCGTGTGCCAGGTAAACAGGCCACTCACATTATCGTTAACCTGCAAATCTGCTTCGTTGTTGAAATTATTTTAAAACGATTATCAATCCGGTGAGAAATCACCCAAACTACAGCATCACCTGAAATCAATAACCAACAATTTTCTTTGTCAAAACGTGTAAATTTATTGTCAATAAAAAAATCACTCAACTTTTTTTTACCTTTCATTCCCAAGGGATAAAAATAATCCCCTTCATGCCATCTTCTGATTTTCAGGGGAAAGATTAACGTGTCAGCATCCAGTTCAGCAACATTTCTTTTACCGGAAACAGCAAATTCTTCAGTTCGATCGAAAATATTCATTTTCATTTTTATTGGAAAGCTGATCTCAGTTGAACCTTTCTCCAGTACAAACTCCTGGTCCACCATGTTGACTTTTTCTCTTAAAATCAGGTCATCTCTGTCTAACAAAATCACATGCGTGGATGAATAAAAAACTTTTCCCGGCTGCGAACCGATATTTTCAAGGACATCCGTCACCACCGTTGCTGAAAACCCATAAGGCTGGATAATTTCAAACAAAACTGTTTTAGGTGCTTTGGTTTCACGTAACTGTTTTATATTCATTCGTAACTCCCCTTCTCCGGATTTGCTTGTGATCTTTTCCTTCTCTTTTAAAATTATTTCAGTGACCAGTTCTTCAATCTCTGCAAACCGATCCATATTACTCCGCATTGTTTCCTGAAAAGAAGGGTTTAGCTTTAAAAACCCGGGAATAACGGTATGTCTGATTTGATTTCGCTTGTATTTTACAGATAAATTTGAAGAATCTTCCCGAAACTCTATGTTGTTTTCGATTACATATAAGTAAATTTCATTACGTGAAGCAAACAACAGCGGACGAATTACTGCACCTGATCTAATCTTAATGCCGGAAATACCGCGAATTCCTGTTCCTCTTGCCAAATTGAGAAATACGGTTTCAATAGCGTCATCAAGGTTATGTGCGATGGCAATAAAATCATATGCAATTTCTTGTCGAAGCTCTTCGAACCATCTGTATCTCAATTCTCTTGCTGCCATTTGGACTGAAATGTGGTTTTGTTTTGCATAGGTTGTGGTATCAAAATGTTTTACTTTAACCTGCAGGTTGTTTTGCACACAAAAATCCCTGATAAATGCCTCATCACCGTCAGACTCTTTCCCTCTCAGCCTGAAATTGCAATGAGCTACATGTAACTGCAATTTGAGTCCTGCCAACAAATGCAGCATTGCCATGGAATCAATTCCTCCGCTAATGGCAGCAACAACCCTGGAACCTTCTTCCAATAAAAGTTGTTCAAATACGTATTTTTTGAACTGATTTTCCAACATATCGATAACTATGACTGCAAGCAAAATTAAGCAGATTCGAAAACAACAGGGAATTTTTGTTAAAATTAAATCCATTATTTTTTATCAGGCAATAATAGAGATATATTTGCGCAATTTTTAAAGCCATGTTGGAGAATACCCTGATTAAATCCAAGTACATCTTCATTTATGCGGCCATGGTTTGGTTGGCCTACTTTGCAGTCTATCTTGAAGACCAGGGATTTACTGGCTCGCAAATTGGCATTCTATACGGTGTTTACCAGACCACGCTTTTTTTTATTGTTATCGTATGGGGATTTTTGTCTGATCGCTATGGTGTGCGAAGAATTTTTTTGTTGGTGACCGCTGTTGGTGCTTGTTTGCTTTACTTTCTTCCACACATCAGCGGGTTTTATGTGCTGGTTGTTTATGTTTTTTTAACATCGGTTTTTGTGCAACCCGGGCCTCCTTTACTCGAAGGAATATCGCTACATTATTCAATAGCAAGGCAAAAAGGTACTTTTGGCTCCTATCGAATGTTTGGTGCTGTTGGATGGGGAATTGCAGCACCTTTGCTTGGTAAGCTAATTGATAACAATAATTCCGGAATAATTTTTCCGTATGCGACCATACTCATTTTGTTTGTATCGTTGATGGCTTTTGTTCTTTTAAAGCTTGACAAGCAGGTCATTTCAGGCTCGCGTATTAAAATTCAGGGTATTGGCCATTTTTTTCATGGGCCTTTTTTGTTTTTTTTAATAATCATTTTACTTTTCGGGTTTTGCATGGCCCCCATCAGTCATGTAATTAGCATGTATTATCGTGAGATTGGCGCCAGTAATGTCCTCATTGGAATGGCTTTTACTATTCAAACAATTGTAGAAATACCTTTCTTTTTTTTCGGCATTTATTTCGTAAAGAAATTTGGTGCACCCAAAACCATTTTGCTTTCCATCCTTTTCGGAGCAGTACGATTGTTTTATTATGGCATGATTACAAATCCAATAACAGCTTTGTTTGGAGGCATTCTTCAGGGAATCACATTGTCATTATTTATAATTGCAGTAGTTGAGTACATACAGAAAAATACAGCTCCAGAGTGGAGGTCAACCGGCCAAACGATTATGTGGGCTTTTCACTTCGGAGCGGGATATGCACTGGGAAATTTTTGGCTGGGTTTAATAAAACATCTGTTTTCCATGAACGAAATTATGATCATCCAATCAATAATTAACCTGTTCGTATTCATTCTTGCCTTTTTGTATTTCAGGATAAATCCCCTTCATAAATCATCCATTTCCTTAGAAAGAAACCGTTCATAGTTTTTCAGCATTTATATGGATTTCTAAAAAAGTTAAAACTTATAACCTAATCTAAAATCCAGGAAATCTGCATTATGCCGGTGTGCTTTTAAATTAATTCCTACCGATATGGTTTTTGATTTGGTAAGAAAATAGCTTAATCCATAACGTTGATACACGGGATCCATGTACGTATACTTTTCGTATAAATAAATCCCAAGATGCTGATAAAATACAAACCGACCCAGCAAAAAATCATTTCCAAACAATATTCCAAGTGTGCGGTAATCCGGAGTTCCTTCAAAGCCATCAGGTAATTCGTCCCTTTTAATCCTTTCACGGACAGCTCCGTCATAAATTGCTTCCAATCCAAAACGCAATCCATTGATTCGACCAACAACCAGTCCATAGCTTGCAGCCATTCCTGTTACGAGGTAACGTTCCTCGGCCTTATGTACTGCCTTTCCGGTAGCGAAATATTCCAGAAAAAATTTATGTGTATCTTTATCCAGTCTGAGTCCCTCCTGTCTTTGAAATTGTCGAAAAGCAGGTTTTTCAAGATACCTCTCCAGGTTCAATGACATTGTCGGAAAATTGATACCAAGATTTGGATTTCTTATTCCACCGTTCGAAATATGATTAAATCCCGCTGTGAAACCTATTCCTGTTACGTTGTTGATCCTGTAATTTAATGCCATCCGGAGCAAGACAACAAAACTGATGTGCGTACTAACAAATTGATTTTCAGGATTCGAATCCTTATCATAAATTTTTGTCATATATGCAGGTCCAATACCAAAACGAAAAGAAGCATTTAATTTTCTTTCAGCGCCGATATATGGTTCAATATACGGATACAGTGAAATACTGGAGCCGATAACCTCCGGATTCATGTAGTTAATGTATAGCAATGATAAGCCGGTTCTTGGATAGCAATAGCAATATTTCCAGGATTCCTTATCCAGTAAATGCCAGGAAACATTCATTTCAATCCCCCAGGGGTTGCTTTCTGATACATTTTTTATTTTGCTTGAATGAGGTAAGATTATACCCCTGTGATAACCCGCATTCAGGTTTATAACGCTGCTTAAAGAATCATTTTGTCCAGTGCCATACAGAAAAATAAACCAAATCCTGATCAATAACAAAATCTTTCTCATATGCCTATCCCGGATATCATGGAAATGCAAAGATATAATATAAAAACAAAAAATATTTTAACCTGAAGCACTGAACGAACCGGAAATCTTAGCTTTTCGGGGTGCAACTACAACGAGGGGAACATTTGCTTTTTCAATCATTTCGTAGAGAAAACCCTTTGAAAAGAATCTTGGACCTTTGATTTCCTCTGGGATAATTGAAACAAGATCTCCATTGGTGGATGCGGTGTACTCCATGATCATTTCAGGTACTTTCTTACCTTCCAGTGTATCAAATTGCGTAGCAATACCATAATTCCGGAAATGATTGATGACCTGCAACGTATACAAATTAAGTCTTTTAATAACATCCTTTTGGTTGGTTGTCTGAAGGGTTACCACATGAACTTCAGCATCAAACATCTTAGCAATAACGGAGGTAAATGTCACTTTATGCCGCACTTTAGACAGAATATGGACAGGAAAAATGATTCGGTTAATTTTTTGAATTTTATATTCATGTGGAATTGTTAAATAGTTTTGACGGTAACCTCGAATGTACTTTACCGTGTTTTCAACAGAATAATCACTGGTTTCCTCTGCAGAATCATTAAAATATGATAAAAAAACCAGGTTATCACTACTTGAAGGGGATATATCACCACATTCGGGTTGCGAAGATAATTTGTCAGTAATTAACCTCATTTTGGATTCAGGGTGCCGTAACCCGGGTTCATACTTCGCTTTAATTTCATTGAATTTAGCGTGTACCTGTTCTTTATCTGTTTCATTTGAAAATGAAATGACAAATTCAACAGGCCTGCTATTTTCAAGTAATAATGCGGTATTGAGGCTGTTGTAATAAAAATTGGTTAAATCAGCCGGTATAATGACGGTTTTCATCATGCCTCTAAGTTAGTCAATATAAAGTAAAATTTTATTTCAAAGATATAATCAATCCTATTGTTTATTACTCATTTTATGTTAAAAAGTTATATTATAACGATTGACTATAATAAATATTATTAAAATAACGGTTTTTTAAATCATTCCGGTCACTTACCCTGCCTCTGAAATTTGTTAAGAACGATTAAGGATTGATTCTAACCTGCCCTATTCAT
>CAZAMT010000232.1:0-6676 GCA_964486145.1 uncultured Bacteroidales bacterium | reverse complement strand
TGAAATGAGTGCCAAATTTCAGGTTTGGTCACAAATTTTAAACAGATGAAAGAAAACAGAAAGAATATACTCGTACCGATTGATTTCCAGGAGCCATCATTCAAGGCTCTTGAAATGGCTGTAAACGTTGCCAAATATTTCAATGGTACCATTCATCTGCTTTATGTAATACCAAAAGGAGACTTCCTTACGGAGGTTACCCGTTCATCGGATGAACTTGTTAAAATCACCGATGCAGCTAAAAACAAATTAACTGAAGTTGATGAAAAGTACCCTGACATTAAAATGATAACGAAAATTGACCGGGGCAAGATATATGATAAAATACTGCAAACAGCAAATGAATTAAATGCAAGGTACATTGTGCTTGGAGAAAACCATCAGGAAGGCTCGTCAGTCAAAGTTCTGGGATCAACCATAACGCAAGTTGTCAGTCGTTCATCGTCACCGGTGATCACGGTAAAAGGAAATCACACATCACTCGGAAAACGTATCATTGTGCCGCTTGACCTCTCGAAAGAAACAAGGGCACAGGTGTTTAATGCCATTACTTTCGGGATGCATTACAATGTTTCCATTCATCTTGTCTCTGTTCTCATGGGCGGTATTAGCTATTCAAAAAGCCGCATTTATGCCAAGCTGAAAAAAGCACAGGGAACCATAACCGAAAATGGAATTGATTGTAGTATAAAACTCTTCAAGCGAAGTACTGAACCTGCGTATAAAAAAATTATTCAGTACAGCCAGGAAGTTGATGCCGATATGTACCTCATTATGACACATCAGGAAAGTGCAACAAGGGACAATTACATAGGAGCTGTAGCTCATCACATAATAAACGAATCGACTATACCGGTGATAAGCCTGACAACAACTGCTGCAGAATCAGATAAAACAGCAGTAATAAAAAAAGTTGTAGATCCGTTCGGAATTTTCTTTGATCAGAAAATGAAAATCAGGGCAAGAAAAAAGAGATTGTTAAAAGTGATTTTCAGGAATAATGAACCCCGTATGATGATGTAGTTTTGTATTCCTGACTATTCTTATCAGGTACAAACCGAATTAAACCCGTTAATGTAATCCATATGCTTGCACCCGTTTCAATACTTGTGTTAATTGCACTTAGCATTCTGATTTATTTTGCAGCTAAATATTATCGGAAAATATACGGATGGTTGCTTGCTGCCATCCCAATTGGGCTGATGGTAGCCTATTTATATAATTATAACAGCAAAGACCCTCACATTTTAACATTCAGTTATCCCTGGATGGATATTTTTGATGTGGGACTGCACTTTCGTACTGACGGCCTGAGCTATTTGTTTTCATTTTTGATACTGGGAATTGGCGGATTGATTGTGCTCTATGCCTGGGCATACATGAAAACGTATGAGCACAAAGAAAGGATGATGTTGATACTGGTGGTATTTATGGCTTCTATGCTTGGTATGGTAAACGCCGATGACATGATCCTGCTTTTCGTGTTCTGGGAGTTAACAAGCGTCACCTCGTTCTTGTTGGTTGGATTTAACCATACTGATGAAAAATCGAGAAAGGCAGCACAACAGGCTTTGCTAATAACCGTTTTCGGAGGGCTCGCACTTATGGCCGGATTTATACTTCTTGCCATTGCGGGAGGAAGTTACCGGATATCTGAACTTGTTTCGAATGCCGGGGCCATAAAATCAAGTAATTTGTACATCCCGGCCTTCCTGTTGATCCTGTTTGGGGCCATCACAAAATCTGCGCAATTTCCATTTCATTTCTGGCTTCCGGGAGCTATGCAGGCTCCAACACCGGTTAGTGCTTACCTGCATTCGGCAACCATGGTAAAGGCCGGGGTTTATCTGCTTATGCGTTTAAATCCGGTGCTTGGAGGAACAGATATCTGGCATTACAGCATCAGTTTATTTGGTGTATTAACCATGTTTATTGGAGCCTACCTGGCCATCAGCCAAACAGACCTGAAAAAAATCCTTGCATACACAACAATCAGTGCACTTGGGATCCTAATGCTGCTTATTGGCATTGATACAAACATGTCATTGAAAGCAGCCAGTGTTTTTATTATTGTTCATGCCCTGTACAAAGCAGCATTGTTTACTATTACAGGTATTATTGATAAATCGGCCGGAACGCGTGATTTAAGTAAACTGTCAAATTTATTCAACCCGCTGCCTGTAGTTACCATTGCAGCGTTATTCTCTTTGTTTTCAATGTCCGGTTTACCACCTTTTCTTGGTTTTATCGGTAAAGAATTGATTTACGAAGCCCAGGTTTTGGTACCTGATATCTCAAACATACTTTTATTCTTTGGGGTAAGTGCCAACGCTTTCATGATATTTATTTCACTGTTGCTAATTTACCGGGTATTTTACCGGCCACAAAGTAAAAAAGTCCATTATGTCAATTTAAGTAAAGTTAACCCCATGCTGACTTCTGGCCCCATCCTTCTTTCTTTCAGCGGTTTACTTTTTGGTATTTTTCCTAACTTTTTTACCCGACGTATAGTTCAGGATGCGTTATATAATGTTCGCGCTGAAGATATCGCAGTTAAACTCAAACTGTGGCACGGATTCAATTTGGTTCTGTTGTTATCGCTGTCAACTATTCTCATTGGGTTTATATTATTTGTATTCCGGACACAAGTCATCAAAATTGCCAGCAAAATCAATGAAACATTATTTAAAATTGACCTGTCTGATCTTTTCAATCAGGCTATCAACGAATTTTTAAATTTCACCCGGGCAAAAACGCCGGTTATCCAACATGGCAATCATCGCTACTATTTACTGGTTATTTTTTTGTTTACAAGCATCCTGGTCTGGTTTAGAGTAATGCGTTTTGAAGGGTGGGCTGATAATCCTGTACCGCTCCGATTCTCGTTTTACGTAGTATTTTTATCCGTGATGATCGCTGTTGCAGCCCTGATAGCGGCGTTATCCAAATCAAGGCTTGTGGCCATTATCAACATGGGAATTGCCGGTTATGCTACTGCGCTGATTTACTTGTTTTATGGTGCGATTGATGTTGCCATTACCTTGATTTTAGTGGATACCCTGTTCATCGTACTTTTTGTGATGATGGTTCAAAAACTGCCTGCCTTTGCAAATCTATCATCAAAAATAACACGTTTGCGCGATGGATTTATTGCTATCCTGGTTGGAGGATTTATTACCGTCCTGGTATTGACTGCCGATTTGATTTCCATCAGTCCGCCTATTTCTGATTATTTTATCGAAAACAGTTCAACCAAAGGTTACGGGAAAAATATTGTGAATGTAATCCTGGTTGATTTCAGGGCTCTGGACACGCTTGGAGAAATTACCGTACTGGCGATTGCAGCAGTTGGCATACTTGCATTGATTAAATCAAAACAAAAATCATCGATATGAACAATGAGATTTTAAAAATATCGTCCGGATTCTTAAGATTATTTTTTATAGTCATTTCTGTCTTCATGCTCATGCGTGGGCATAATCAGCCTGGAGGTGGGTTTATAGGGGGAATTATACTGGCTTCCGGCTTTATCGTGTACGGTATGGCTTATGGAAACGCGCAGTTAAAAAAAACATTGAGGGCCAAGCCTTTAACCATAATAATTTCAGGAATTGCAACAGCACTTTTCAGCGCACTTCTGGGATTTTTAAAAAATACATTTTTCGAGGGCTTATGGTTAAAAATTGAATCCATTGGTTTTAAGGCCGGTACCCCTTTATTGTTCGATATCGGGGTTTACCTGACCGTATTTGGCATTTTAATGATGATTTTTTTAACAATTATGGAGGAACTAGAATGGAAGTAATACTTGCAGTAACAATAGGACTATTATATGCAGCGGGAGTTTACCTAATGTTAAGGAGAAGCATTATTAAATTAATCCTTGGCATGATATTCCTGGGCAATGCCACCAACCTGTTCATTTTTGCGGCAGGAGGTTTAACAGAAGCAGCGCCATCATTCTTAACCGCTGACAATAAACCAATAGCGGGCGCCATGGCAGATCCGTTGCCTCAGGCACTTATTCTTACAGCAATAGTGATCGGACTGGGATTCATTGCTTTTGCCATCGTGTTAAAATATAAATTCTGGCAGGTCACGGGTACTGATGATCTGGATCAGCTTAAAGAAACAGATTAAAGATATAGGAATATGATAATCGTTCTACCCATCGTATTGCCACTGACCGGATTTCTGCTCATGCTCATCCTTAGAAAAAAGGTATGGCTTCAGAAATGGCTGGCTGTGATCTTAAATGCGGCATTATTGGCCATCGCGGTGTTTCTTTTTACTTCAGTTACAAATAACGGAATGCTTGTGATGCAGTCGGGCAACTGGCCGGCACCTTTCGGAATAACAATTGCCATTGATTTATTTAGTGCCGTGATGCTTGTACTTTCAGGAACAATCGGTCTTACCATCTCTGTTTATTCCATTAGTGCCATTGAGGACGAACTTTACAGAAATGGTTACCAGGCCTTGTTTTTTAGCCTGCTACTGGGTGTAAACGGGGCTTTCATCACTGGTGATGTATTTAACATGTACGTGTGGTATGAAGTAATGCTGATTTCATCTTTCGTGCTTATAACCATCGGAACAACCAAAGAACAACTCCGCGGAGCATTGAAATATGTTACCATGAACTTTATTGCTTCCCTGTTTTTTTTAGCTTCTATAGGGCTGCTTTATGGTAAAGCCGGAACATTAAACATGGCTGATCTGGCAATGAAGCTTCAGGGCGCGGAAAACTCACTCGCGGTAAATTCGTCCCTTATTCTGTTTTTCATAGCTTTCGGAATAAAAGCTGCCATTTTCCCCTTATTTTTCTGGCTTCCGGCATCATACCATACTCCTCCGGTTGCCGTTACATCTCTTTTTGCCGGCCTGTTAACCAAGGCTGGGGTTTACTCGCTGATCAGATTCTACGTGTTATTTTTTAATGACCCTACTAATTTCTGGCAAATATTGCTTTTAATTACCGCCGGACTAACAATGGCTGTTGGTGTGTTAACTGCATCATCACAGTTTGAGATACGCAAAATACTATCTTTTCACATTATCAGTCAGATTGGTTACATGATAATGGGTCTTGGAATATTTACGACCCTTGCATTGGCGGGCGCAATATTCTACATGGCACACAACATTATTGCAAAAACAAATGCATTTTTAGTTGGCGGGATTATTAAAAAAGTGCATGGTAGTTATGACTTAAAATACCTGGGAGGCATTTACAAACAATATCCACTTGTCGCCCTGCTGTTTTTTATACCTGCCATGGGCCTGGCCGGATTGCCGCCACTTTCGGGCTTTATTGGTAAATTCACCCTCGTGAAAGCCGGGTTGGAAAGTCAGAATTACATCATCACAATAGTCGCACTGCTGGTAAGTATTCTTACCCTGTTTTCGATGATGAAAATATGGAATGAAGCCATATGGAAGAAAAAGCCGGTGGATGAAGTCGCCCGCAAAATTAAAATACCTGTGAGTTTACTATTACCTGTGATATTTCTGGCGTTAATCACTGTGGTACTGGGTGTTTTTGGAGGATATTTTGTAAATGTGGCCGTACAGGTATCTGAGCAACTGCTGAACAAGCAACTTTATATTGATGCTATTTTAAATTAATGTAACATGAAACAGACCATGTCTGAGATAATTACTGAGGCACACACGCACAATGATTAAAAAGTGTGGCACACAATCAGACTGGTCACAATTTTTAAACACATGAAACTGTTTATACGAATAATGCGCTTTATTGAGTTTATCCCATTTTACCTGTGGAAGGTCCTTCAATCGAATATTTATGTGGCTGCGATAATTTTAACACCCAAGTTAAATGTAACGCCGGCTATCGTTGAAGTTCCGGTGCACCTTCGAAAAAGGTCTTCAATATTGTTGTTTTTTAACCTGGTTACCATGACACCAGGAACGTTGAGCATGGATCTAAACAATAATGGTAAAAGTATTTACATTCATGCCATGAATTTGAAATCTGAAGAAAAGTTTGTTCATGCACTGGAACAGTTGGAATTAAAAATTCAAAAAATTCTTGAATGACATGGAAGTTAATGCTATGGAATTAACGGTAATAGAAGTTATATCATTTAGTGGGTTGCTCATTGCTTTCCTGTTTGCATCCATGCGGCTGGTAAGAGGCCCGTCGCTTAATGATCGGGTCATGGCACTTGACCTGATTGCAAATATAACTTCTGCGTTTGTAATTGTTTACATATTTATTACCGATCTTGAAATATACCTGGATGCAGTATTGGTAATATCCCTGATTTCATTTCTCGGTTCGGTAGGTGTATCATTGTATTTAAAGAAAAAACACTATGGTTTCTAATCTTATTGTTGACATATTGATTGTTTTGGGTACTTTCTTTATCCTCCTGGCTGCCATTGGCACATTACGTTTTCCTGATCTGTACCTGCGTATGCATGCTTCCACCAAAGCTTCTTCCCTCGGGTTAAGCTTATTGCTATTGGGTGTAATCATTAAGTTTCCAATCTTTTCAATTATTATCAAAAGTATTCTGATTGTGCTGATTATTTTCATCACTGCCCCGTTGGCAGGTCATATGATAAGCAGGGTGGGCCATCTTTTGAAAGTTCCAAAATGGAAAGGTACCTTGAAAGACGATTTGGATAAGATAGAGGACAAATAGTA
>CAZAMT010000231.1:0-6741 GCA_964486145.1 uncultured Bacteroidales bacterium | reverse complement strand
TTTATTTTATCTTGCATTATGGATTGAATGACAGTGCAATTTGATTATCTCCGTCAAATTGAAACTTCACCTTTTGGTTGCCGTTAAACGTCTCCGGCCCCTCTTTCTGGCCTGAAGCGGTTATATTTTCTGCATCTTGCGAAATTCTTAATTCAATGGATTCTTCCCATCCTGGATGAATGGTAATGCTAAATTCATCGCCTTTCATTTCGCCGTCGATAATGGCGCCGCCTTTTACCACCAGTCCTTTAAACGAGACACCTTTTTCTTTCCATTCGGGCAGCACCGTAGCAAATAGTTCGGTAAATCCCTGCCAGTCCTGAACCAGTGCATCAGAAAGTGCCTGCTGGTACAAACCATGCGTTGGGAAATAGTACGACAGGTGAATGGTATAACGCTCCCAGAAGGTAAACTCGTAAAACTGAATCCACTTTGGGTCGGCACCAGCGTAATATTGTATGGGATCCAGATCGTTCATCAATCCTTCTTCGGAGCCCAGCCGGCTCGATGCCAGTGCAAAGGCGGCAAAAGTCCAGCCATGCGACACCGGTTTTTTGGCCCGTGTCGTAAGACTGTAACGGTTTTCCCAGGCTGTAACCGATGGCGCTGCCAAACCCAGATCTCCCATCGGACAAAAGGTAACGGCATTCAACTGCACCGGATGTTTCTGGCTGTTGGGAGGGCGAACATCTCCTTCGTAAGTGGCATAATAACCTTCAGGTTTCATAAGCGTTTCGCGCTCGATTCCGGCATCAAGTATTTGCTCTGCCTTTGCATGAAGTTCATCATCGAAGGTTCCGACAATTTTCGTTGCTTTTAAGTAATTGCGGGCAGAGTACTCGGCACTGAACGACGCACACAGCAGGTTTTTTGAGCTTTCCAGTCGCGATGCCTCATCCTGTCCGGCCGCTTTGTGATGATCAACATCATAGGTTCCGTTTTCATTTTTATGGATGACATTGGTATAAAAATGCCACACCGACTCCATTATCGGGAAATACTCTTTTAGAAATTCTTTATCGCCGGTACGCTGGTAATAGTGCCAGACCATGGCCGAAACATAGGCAGGATTGTGGATTTCGTAGGAATCGTTGCTGACGGCGCCATGTTTTTCAAACTCGTCCCACTTGTCGAACGGGGGTGTCCACGGATAAAAGCCGCCTTCCACATCCATTATTCGGACACTGTATTTTTTTACTTCCGGAAGAATATCGAGCCAGTACTGCATCGACTTGCGGTAGCGATCAAAATGATTGGTCCGCGTCAGGTTCTCCGCTACGTAATAAACATCCTGCGGAAAGGTAAAACCCCAGATATTGCCGTTCATTCCGGTGGGTATCAGCGCCTTTTCCGGAATTACCGGGAAGTTGCTGATGTTGTAATAATTGGCTCTTGCCCAGATGTTGTGTGCCCGTTCGGTTGGGAAGTTGATCCACGATTTCTCCCACTGTTTTTTCCATTCATCGGTGTGCATGGCCACCAGCTCTTCATACGGTTTTTCAGCTAAAGCAGCATCCACATCGTCACGGTGTACAATAATTTTAATCAGGTTTTCATCTTCTTTTAAACGAATTTGAAGTTTATCTCCTTCCCGTTCCACCTGATTGTTTGAAATGACGCTCCAGCGGGTATCCACCATATTGGTTGACGTTACAATGTCTGCTTTGGTTTCGTCTATGGAATATGTTATATCAGCAGCAGGTGGTGCCCATTGTCCGGTTGATTTCTGTGTGCCATGTGTATCACAATTTATTTTCAATACCAGTTCTTTTTCAGTCGATTCAGCTTTCCGGTTGATTTTTAACAGAAAAAGATTGGGAACCGTTTGGTGGGCAATGGCGGTAATTTCTGTTTCGCCAAACAAATCGTATTTCGTGGTTAAAATACCGGAATAAATATCCAGTTCCTGGCGGTAGTTATCCGCATCCATCATGTTAAGGATGGTGCTGCCGTCGGCAAATTCGGCCTGAATATAAGCGAGCGGCGCCTGAATCTGCCGGGTAGATTGTTCACTCATGTAATAGTGATCAACATAACCAAAAACCGTCCGGCCGTTGGGTGTGCCGTATTCCGGCAGACTCTGAAACCCCATGTGGTCGAAACAGCCTCCCAAAATCCCGTTGGAAATGTAAGGCGGAACATAATGAAATCCGGATGCAAAGGTAGAGTCAACATAAATTACGTTTGCTTTTCGGGCAATGTCGGCAACTGTTGGGCTCTTTTGTTCATTCATAACCGGGCCTGTTGAACATGCTGTATAAATTAATATGGCAATCATTCCGAATACTGCGGTTGCGGGGGTGCAAATTTTTTTATTCATAACAGCGTTGATTACTTTACGTATTCATGATATTTTTAATTTTCTCATAGTTATTGAATTGAACAGAACGTACCATATCCATAGCATTTTCAAGATATTTCGTGGCAGTTTTCGTATTGTCATAGATATCCATCAGCGCCTGGGCAATCATCTGTCCAGTGGTTTCTTCAATTTCAAAAATCCAATCGTTCAGCCCTATATCGTACCACATTTGTCCTTTTATCGTGTCTTCGGGTTGCCGGAGGTAGAAAGCCGGTGTACCGTTGAAGCAGGAGATGATAGGCGAATGGCATTCGAAACTCAACACCGCAAAAGCATTTTTGTAAACGGTGGCGGCTTCGTCGCACAGCCAGTATTCATCGCGCAGTTCAACATGCTGCTTCACATCCGCTGGCAGTGGATCGAATAACAATTCCTGCATAATTTCAATCTGGTAGGTCATTTCCGGGCACACCAAGACCTTATTTCCGGTTTGCCTGATCCAGGTTATTATTGCCTCGCGGGCTTTGGCATGATCGATTTCGGCGTGTTGTTGGTTAAGATCATCGATTTCTTTTATGCGCTCAGGAGTCCAGCCCCATTCAGGATAAATTTTGTAATATGGGGTCTTCCGCAAGCGTGGTACCACGCAGATAAATTGTTTCGGCTCCAGTTTTTTCGATTTCATAAAGGAAACAGCTTTCACTTCGTCATGCAGGTGCATGGCAAACGTGGCATCTGGTCCGAAATTCTGAATTTCACAGGTGGTCCCCGCTTCCTTTATTCGCTCCAACGACTGGGTTTCGCGGGTAAAAATAAAAGCTGCATCGTTGATTATTCTCTGGTTGTATTCGTTCGGATTTCCAACGGTAACACCATAAATCCCATACGGTTTGTTGTATTTCTTCTTCCACCAATTGATTTTTTGATGACCCACAATCATGGGGCCGGATCCGTGTAAAAGGAAATCGGCATTTTCCGATGCCTGAAGAACGGCTTCCGAATGAACCTGCCCATTGTCGATACCGCCATTTACAATTTCCAGATCCGGAAAATTGCTCATCAGCATTTCATCGATACTTCTGACTTCGTGATTGGGCCAGAGAATGATATGTGTTTCCGGCAAAAACGTATTCAGGAGTTTTAATAAACCTGGTGTATGAGCAATATCGCCAATATTGTGATACTGCCAGCCGGAAACAACAAGAATGGTTTTGTTTTTTAGTTCCTGAGCAAGTGATAATAAATGAGATGATGCCATTAGGCTGCCAGCAGCAAGCATTGATTTTTTAAGTAGATTTCTTCTGTTCATCTGATCCAGGGATTATGGAATATTATAGTTACTATTTGATTTTGGAAAGTTCGCATGGTTTAGTTTTAGCCATGAGTCCAATTGTGCTTTTAATTTCTCTGATTTTTCCGGCATTTTTCCGGCAAGATTGTTTGTCTCACCCGGATCATTTTTCAGATTATAAAGTTCAATACGCTCATCTTCGTAATAGTAAATACATTTATAATCACCATCACGTATAACCGAACCCGGTTTTGTTCTGTGATAGTGGGGATAATGCCAGAAAAATTTTTCTCTCTCAACCGGTTGTTCCGCAGTCACGTGTTGCCACAGGCTGACCCCTTCAGTCTGGAGGTTTATGGGCTGATTAACCGCTTCCAGTATGGTTGGCAGTATGTCGGTACTGATCATGAGTTCGTCTGAAACCTGTCCTGGCTTGATATTCCCCGGCCATCTCATGATGGTTGGTACCCGCAGTCCTCCTTCGTATAAGGTTCCTTTACCCCCTCGTAACGGATAATTCCACGAGCCGAATACCTGGTCATCCCGTTTGACAAATAAACCTCCGTTATCGGAAACAAAAATAACCAGCGTGTTTTCTGCAAGATGATTCCTTTCCAGCGCATTTAAAACCTTTCCCACATTTTGGTCAAGGCTTTCAATCATGGCAAGAAAATGTGGATCTCTCGAAATGGAATCGTTGTTGTTTTCCACGACTTCAGTATATTTTTCAACCAAATCCGGCCGTCCTTCCCAGGGTGTGTGAACAGTATAAAACGGCAAATACATGAAAAATTTTTCTTCGGCATGATCATGAATAAACTGAACGGCTTCATTTCCCAACCTGTCGGTCAGGTAAAGGCTGTCATCATTCAATTCAAGATGCGTGATTTCAAAATTAAACCTTTCGGCTGTATAAGGATAATAGTAAGAGGGTGGCATGCCTTTGTGATTTCCGGCAATGTTAATGTCAAATCCCTGGTTAACAGGAAGATATCCTTCACCACCCAGGTGCCATTTACCAATGGAAATGGTAGTGTATCCGGCTGTTTTTAGAATTTCTGCCAGGGTTGTATCCTGCAAGGGCAACTCATGATTAAATTCCGGAACAAGGAGTTTTTCTGTTGGCGTTATGCCACGACTGTTTCTTTCAAATTGTTTACCTGGTATATAATCGGTTATGTTTACCGTAACCGGATTTTTCCCTGTAAGCAGTGCCGCCCGTGTGGGAGAACAAACCGTGCAGGATGCATAGGCATTGGAAAAGCGTATACCTTCATTTGCCAGTTGATCCAGGTTTGGTGTTTCCACCAGGTCGTTCCCATAACAACGTATATCACGCCAGCCAAGGTCATCAGCTACAATGAGAAGAATATTGGGTGTGGCGCCTGATTTTGACTTTTTGTTTTGACATGCTAACATGCTTAATGCAAAAAAAACTACAACAGAAACATGAAGGATTGCTTTCATACATTTAAATTTTATGGGTGGTTATTCTGTTGAATTCCCTGTTTCAAACCAATCTCCCCCTTCCTTGATCATTTCTTTACGAAGTAGGAGCATTTGTTTTTTCATCTTGTCAACTTTTTCGGGATATTGATCGGCCAGATCATGTTTTTGTCCAATATCATTTTTCAGGTTGTACAGTTCAAAATGCTGAGGTACAATGTCGGGTATAGCTTCCATATGCCCTTCCTGGAATCCCCATTGTGCCCACCTTGGTTCACCCGGCTCCGGTTTAAATTTCGCTAATTCTCTTCCGTTCAGGTGTTTGGTGAATGGAATAATTTCTTCATATCCCAGCAGGCACCAGTCTCCATCCCGCATCATGCATATCGGGTCATTAAAATACCTGTAAAAGAATACCGGGTGCTTTCTTTCAACGCTATCCGCTTCACCTGTGAAAACCGAAACCAGGCTCACACCATCCAGTTTTCTGTCGGGTAATGGCGTATTACAAAATTCAGCAATGGATGGAAGTACATCGGTAAAACTACCTATGGCACCCGAGGTTCTGCCTGCAGGGATGGTCTGAGGCCATCGGGCAATAAAAGGCACCCGGACACCTCCCTCGTAGTTAAAGACTTTAGCGCCACGAAGCGGGTAATTTGAGCCGTACACCTGGCTGCCGTTATCTGATGCAAAAATAACCAGGGTATTTTCTTCAAGTTGATTTTCCTTTAGAAAAGATAATACTCTTCCGATCGCGTAATCCATGTTTTCAATACATCCGTAATACTCCTTGTTGTATTCATGGCGGTTTGCCAGGCTGTCGGGTGCGGCAACTTTTTCATGTGGTTCATTGAACCATACATTGATGTAAAAGGGTTTTTCTGATGATTTTTTTTCTTCGAGCCATTGAATGGCTTCATCTACCACAAGTTGACATGCATACCCTTCCAGCTTGCCTACAGGTTCACCATTTTTGAAAAAGTTGACCGGGTTTTCATGACTTGGGTTTGCGTTGTTGTAGGTAAAAAAGCTGTAATCATACCCCTGGTCATTCATAATCGGCTGTTCCATACCTTCGGAGGTGAGGTGCCATTTGCCAAAATGAGCTGTTTCATATTCTTTGGCTTTGAGCATTTCCGCAATGGTAACTTCTTCGGCTCTCAGGTGCATGGGCTGATTGGTTGGAATCCAATTGTAAATACCAACCCGAGTGGCATTCCGACCGGTAATAATTGCTGAACGGGAGGGAGAACAAACAGCAGCCCCGCAGTAAAAATCGGTAAAGCGCATACCTTCTGCTGCCAACTGGTCGATGTTGGGGGTTTGGCACGTAGGCGGTTTTTCGGCCTGGCCGGGGGTGGCATTTCGGTAACAGGAGAGGTCGTTGTAGCCGAGGTCATCAGCAACTAAAAGAATAACGTTGGGGTGCAATGTAGTTTTTTTCTGATCCTGACAACCCAAAAGAATCAGATTAAGGCACAATACTGATATTATTTTATTCATATTTAACTATTTAATTAAAAATGACTACGTAATTTTCTTCGGACGTTTCATTGACAGAAATGGCAACATAAATTGAATTTTCAATGCTTTTAAAATCGAAATTTACTGGTTTTTTATTTAACCTTACTGTTTTTGAAGCTTTTTTATGAATTCGCTTCTCCCTGTCATGGTTATCCTATTGTAGTTCTTCTTTCAT
>CAZAMT010000230.1:0-6754 GCA_964486145.1 uncultured Bacteroidales bacterium | reverse complement strand
ATGAAACAACTGCTGGTTTTTTTGTTGACATTTAACATGTTGACATTGAGCGCACAAAAAAGTTTGAATGATATTGATTTACACCGTATTCCACAAAAAAAAGTACGGGAATTCATACTTCAACAACAAAAGAATGTATACAACTTTAGGGATGTAACACCAAGTTGTTTGAATAGCGAAGACCTGTCAGATTTAAACGAATTAACATATACGTACCTTTTAAAAGACAGCATACAGAATGTGTGGGAGAAATACTTTACAACCAGTCCGGCTGAATCATGGAACGGAGAAATGATTTCGTTTGGTTTACTTTTTTCGAAGTACACCAATTACATTGTGTATTGTGATGATCCAAATTTTACCTGTATTGATTCGGGCCAGGTATTTTATGTTAACCTTGGAATTTTAGGAGGTATTTATAATCTGGCCGTAGGCCTTGAGATTATTGATGTTAATGAGAAGGATAAATATTTTCAGTTCAGTTATTTGAAATCAGGAAAATCAAAAGGTCTGCAAACCATTAAACTAACTGAAACCGATGACGGATATACAAGAATTGAACATCATACGTTATTTAAAAGCAATTCGCCTTTCAGGGATAAAATTCTTTACCCGTTTTTTCATAAAAGAGTCATTACCGAATTTCACCGGAACATGGAATTTATTGTTTCAGGCAATCAACGAAAGCTGAAATCACACAACAAACATCCCGTGAACTAATAGAAAATGGCAAAAAAAATCCCCTTGTACCTCAAAGTAACAGGGGATTCTATATTTACTTTCTTATTGAATTTCTACCAGTTTCACATTGAAGGTTAAGTCTTCGCCCGCAAGTGGATGGTTTGCATCAACTGTGATCGCGTTGTCTTTAACTTCTGTAACAATTAAAGGGATTTCCTTGCCATCCTGGGTTTTTGATACCAGTTTTAATCCAATTTCCGGATTGATATCTTCAGGAAGGGCGGATTTTTCAACATCCTGAATTAATTCTTCGCGAACCTGACCGTAAGCATCATCTGCAACAATATTTATGGTTTTTTCTTCACCAACTTGCATTCCTTTAACACCCACATCAAATCCTGGTATTACCTGACCTTCACCAATTGTAAATTCAAGAGGCTCACGGCCTTCCGAAGAATCAAAAACTTCTCCGTTTTTTAAGGTTCCCTTATAATGTACTTTTACTTGATCTTTTTCTTGAGCGGTTTTCATAATAAAATTATCTTTTTGATTATTAACTTACATACAAAGTAACGACACATTGACCGGAAGCACAAGTATATTCCAATGTTTTTCAAAAATCAAAAGAACATCCTCCTGGTTCTTAAGTATATTATTCAAACAGGTGACCGGAAATAAGGTTGAATTTTTATTTTGAAGACTGACAATAATCCCGAATTTATTAAAGAAATTAATCATCCATACTTCTGTTTTTTAACCGGTTTATTTCATTTGCTTCAATGCTTACATAATCATATTCTTGAACTACCCGGCCTTTAATATGGTAACAACCGGGTCCTGTAAACCCGTACACTTTACCGTTTTTAGGGAAATGTACGGTGTCGATCCAATGGCCTTCCTGATCAAGCCAGGTACCAAAATACATGATCTTGCCATTGCTGGTGCGGGTAGGTTTGCGATGAACCAGGTAACCAATGATTTCAATTTTCTTATTTTTTAAGGATGACAGATTCTTTGCCACCAATTGACAAGAAGGTGGAGATTCAAGTAATTTGAACGGAGAAGATAAGGTGAATCCAAGTAGTTCGAGTTCATCAAAAGCTTCCTCCAGTTCATGCTTCCAGAGTTCAGGCAATTCAAATTTACGGGCTTGTGCGGTGAATAATTTTTTAGTAACCGGTACTGATTTTTTGGCATTACCCAGCAGAAAATGTGCATCCCAGAGCAATGCTTTTTTGCTTTTCCCGGTGAACCGAAAAGCATTGATGCGGATGAGAATAATCAATTGTTCGAGTGTAATGCCCACGCGATCAACAAAATCCCGCAAACCTGAAAATTTTCCGCTATGTTGTCGCTCTGCCAGCAACCTTTTGACAGTTTCAGTTTCCAGATTATATAAAAGATAGAATCCAAGGAAGATGCTGTTTCCCTTGATGGTATTGTAATAATTGCTGTTATTTATGCAGGGAGGCTCAATTGTTGCCCCGTGCATACGGGCTTCATGCACATACAGTTCAGGGGAATAAAACCCTCCGCCATGATTAAGTGTGGCAACCATGTATTCGAGCGGATAATACGCTTTGAGGTATAGTGCCTGGAAACTTTCCACGGCATAACTTGCCGAATGTCCCTTGGCAAAAGCATAGTTGGCAAAACTTTCAATTTGTTTCCAAATCTCCTGTATGATTTCCTCCCGGTATTTTTTCTTACGGCAGTTGCTGAAAAACTTTTCCCGTACAGTTGAAAACTCGTTTCGTTCCCTGAATTTCCATGACATACCCCGGCGCAACACATCGGCTTCTTCGAGGGTGAGTCCGGCAAAGTAATGGGCCACTTTGATAACATCTTCCTGGTAAACCATTACGCCATACGTATCTTCCAGTATTTCATAAAGTTCAGGGAGATAGTTTTTTGCCTTTTCCCGACGTTTTTCGTCCTGAAAACGAAGAATGTATTCGCGCATCATCCCACTTTTGGATACCCCGGGACGGATGATGGAACTGGCAGCTACCAATCCCCGGTAATCATCGGCCTTAAGCTTGGTCAACAGCATACGCATGGCAGGCGATTCGATGTAAAAACAACCAATCGCCTGCCCGGTTTTCAGCAAGTGCCTGAGCTTTTCATCTTCCTTAAATGTTTTGATATCATGGATATCCAGTTCTACCCCCCGGTTTTGTTTAATGAATTCGAGTGAATCTTTGATTTTCCCAAGTCCACGTTGCCCCAGAATATCGAATTTATGCAGCCCGATATCTTCAGCGATGTACATATCAAACTGTGTCGTCGGAAAACCTTTGGGTGGCATGAATGTACCTGAATAATTGGTCATGGGCAATTCAGAAATAACAATTCCGCTGGCATGTACACTCAGGTGCCGGGGGAAACCTTCCAGGTATTTGCTGTATTTGATTACCCATTTACCGTATTCATCGGCCCCAGCAGGATTGGGATTTTTTTGCAGACGGGAAATCTCATCTTCCGGAAGGCCAAACACCTTGCCCAATTCGCGAAAAGCCGACTTATGATTGAAGGTGATGTAGGAACCCAACAACGCCGTGTATTCATAACCATGTTTTTCAAAAATATAGCGGGTAACATCATCACGGTCGGTCCATGAAAAATCAATGTCGAAATCAGGCGGGTTTTTTCGGTAAGGATTGATGAAACGCTCGAAATAGAGATCGAGTTCCACCGGATCCACGTTGGTAATACGCAACAGGTAAGCCACCAGGCTGTTGGCACCGCTCCCCCGCCCTACATGATAATATCCTTTGCTGTGAGCATAATTGACAATATCCTGGTTAATAAGAAAATACGAACAAAAACCAAATTTTCGGATGACGTTTAGTTCTTTTCGCAATCGCTCCAGAATATTGGTTTGCGGATTTGGGTAACGGTATTTCAGTCCTTTTTCGGCTTCTCGTTTCAATAATTCGTAATCTGACACTTCAGAACCGGTAAAATGTTTTTTATTTTTTACCTGACCGAAGTCAAACTTCATAAAGCATTCATCCAAAAGCCGTTCGGTGTTTTCAATGAGTTGCGAATAATCCCCGTATATGCTAAGAAGTTCCTCCTTCGACAACAGTTTTTCGTCCATCGTTGCCTGTTGAGATGGTGGCAACTTACTCAACAACACATTTTCATGAATGGCCCGAAGCAACCGGTGGGTGTTAAAATCGCGTTTATGCCTGAACGTTACCGGATGCAGAATGACCAGCTTCTCCTGCCGGTTTTTCCAGGATGTGAAATTCAATTTTTTCAGGTTTTTTGGGTCAACCCCGATAAATTCATTCTCGCGTAATTCCATGTTTTCATTCCGGAAAGGATAGATGACAAAAGCATTATGAAAATCAGGTGCCCGAACGGGAAAATCTTTTCCCTGATGCAAATATTCCGTTAGGTGCTGGTTCAATTCAAAATGCCCCTGGTTATTTTTAGCAATACCGATGTATTTTTGCCGGATGCCGTTACGGAAATCAATGCCGGCAACCGGACGGATGTTTTGCTTCTGGGTTTGCCGGAGTATTTCCAGGCTGGCCGCACTATTATTGATATCCGTAAGGGCAAAGCAATCGTATCCGCCGGCTTTTAGTTCTTCCAGAAGCTGTTCGGGCGACATGGCCCCGTATCCAAAGCTGTAATATGTATGACAGTTTAAGAGCATTTTAATAATTTCAAAAAATCGTTTTTTGTGCAACAATTACAAATTTGTAGCCGAATTACAGTTCATATTTTTCAATCCTGAACATCTGCATGTCTTTTTCTTTTTTCCCCTCTGAGGGGAAACACAAAGGGGTAACTACTTCATTTCTTTAAAAATTAAGCCCTCCGGTGTGCCGGAATGACCGGTGGTTGTCCGTTGAACGAATTTCCCCGGCCTATGCCTTTGGATCCCATAGCAACGGCACGTTTCACGGCATCCTGGCCAAACCGGTTGCGCATCCGATCCATGGCATAATACAAATGCACCATTTCCTGGTTATCTTCAAACAACCGAAATTGATAAGTCCCCCCCGTCAAATGACTGAACTTCACTCCTATCAAGCGGATCAAGATTCTCCGTTCATATAGGCTGTTAAACAGATCCAGCGCTACCTGTATCAGCGTGTGATCCAATGATGTATACGGTATCCGCTTTTGCTTGCTGTGTGTCTGGAAATCGGAATACCTGATTTTTACCGTTACACACGATGTGAGTTTGTTACCATTGCGCAGTTGATACGCGAGATTCTCGGCCATAGCAACCACCAGGCTTTTCAGTTTGGTAACATCGGTGGTATCTTTTTCAAACGTGCGCTCCAGGGATATTGATTTTCGCTCCTGCCAAGCTACCACCGGCGTATTGTCGATGCCCTGGGCCTTCTTCCAGATGACCACGCCGTTTTTACCCAACACCCTGTCCATCAGTTCCATGGGCATTTGCTGTACCGTTTTTACTTTTTCAATGCCCATGCTCCGGAGTAAACGATACGTCTGCGTACCCACCATCGGAATTTTTTTTATCGACAATGGTGCCATGAATGGAATTTCCCGGCCCCGTATGATTTCCATAAAGTTATTGGGCTTAGCTTCGTTTGTCCCCACCTTGGCTACGGTTTTACTCGTTGAAAGCCCAAAAGATATGGGCAAGCGTGTTTCCCTGATGATTTTTTCCCTTAATTCTCTTGCCCATTGAAGCGTGCCAAAAAATTTATCCATCCCGCTTACATCCACATAAAACTCATCAATGGAAGATTTTTCAAACAATGGTGAACGTTCTTTGACTATTTCGGTGACCATATCCGAGAATTTACTGTACAAACCACTGTCTCCCCGTATGACGACGGCATCCGGACAAAGCATTCGCGCAGTCTTCATGGGCATGGCCGAATGGATGCCGTACTCCCGCGCCTCATAACTGCACGATGCAACCACGCCGCGATCAGATGTTCCCCCTATCAAAACCGGCCTGTTATTTAACCGCCGATCCACCAGCCGCTCACAAGAGACAAAGAAGGAATCCAAATCCATATGAACGATACTTTTATTCATAATGTCGATTATTTCGTCATTTATTTGACTATAATTTAGTAATTATTTATATTTACAAAAAGAAAAAGCTTATGTTTTTTGCAGAAAATCTTAAGTTCCTCAGGAACAGGAAAAAAATATCCCAGGAGCGGCTGGCCGATGCATTGGGACTTACCCGGACGACCCTGGCAGGCTATGAAAAAAATGTACAACCGCCATTTAAAGCCCTGATCAAAATCGCAGATTATTTTAAGGTGTCCATTGATGCCATGGTACGGTATGATCTTCAACAACTATCGGAATTTCAACTGTCGCAGATCGAAGATGGGTTTGATATCGACATCACCGGGCAAAAAATGCGTGTGCTGACCATTTCGGTGGATAAGGAAGGAAAAGAAAACATCGAAATGGTGCCAGTAAAGGCGCAGGCCGGGTATACGGCGAGCTATGGCGATTTGGATTTTATTTCATCGTTACCAAAGTTCAACCTGCCTTTTTTGGCGAGGGAGAAAACATACCGGTGTTTTCAGATCCGGGGTGATTCGATGCTTCCCATGCAGGAAGGTTCGTGGGTAACATGTTCGTATGTGCAAAACTGGAAAGATGTAAAGGACGGAACTCCGTGTATTCTTGTAACAAAAGAGGAAGGAATTGTTTTTAAACTGGTGTACAACCGGATTGATGAACGTAAAACATTGCAGTTGGTGTCATCTAACAGAGAATACAAACCGTATGAAATTGGCATTGATGCAATTGCGGAAATATGGAAATATGAAACATATAATGGCTTTGAGGTGGGGTTTTAATCAATAACGTACAGGGAAGTTGCAAATTTCATTTTCGCATAAACTATAATATTTCTACCTGCAGCGACAAATCATTCTTTTTGATTTCGAAAGATGGGTAGAAACGAATATTTGATTTTTCCCGTTTCCAATGGATTGGAAACATATTGATTAAGGAGGGAACTCAATTCGGAATATGAACACCCATGACGAGTAAATTTTAACACACACAGCCTGTCCCGCAAAAACGGGAATCATTATTAAAAGCTCTT
>CAZAMT010000229.1:0-6763 GCA_964486145.1 uncultured Bacteroidales bacterium | reverse complement strand
CTGCGGAGAGAGAGGGATTCGAACCCTCGATACGCTTTTGGCGTATACACACTTTCCAGGCGTGCGCCTTCGACCACTCGGCCATCTCTCCAGAATATCAGGGCGCAAAAATACTTAAAAATCCAATAATTACCATGCTAATACAATGTAATTTCACCAGCAATGGATCGATGCAGGTCATTTATAATTGTTTCACGGCTTGTACCCTCTCCCAGTAACATCATTAATTTTGTGACTGCTGCTTCCGTTGTAATATCATATCCGCTAATTACTCCAATATGTTCCAGCAATTCACTGGTTTCGTACCTGCCCTGTTCCACTGTTCCTTGCGTGCACTGCGACACATTCATAATGATTACCCCGCGTTTGATGGCATTGCGAATTTCAGAAATAAACCCTTCATCATTGGGTGCATTACCGGCACCAAATGTTTCAAGAACCACGGCTCTCAAATCCTCATTCCGGAATATGGATCGCAAAATTGAACTGCCAATCCCGGGAAATATTTTAAGTATTACAACATTATTGTCTAAATGAATATGTGTGGTAAGCGGGAAGTTCTTGTTTGGATAAATGATTGAATTATAATTGTATTTAATGTAAACTCCGCTTTCTGCCAGGGGTGGATAATTTCCAGAATAAAATGCATTGAAATGTTCTGAATTAATTTTTGTTGTGCGGTTTCCGCGGTAAAGCTTGTTTTCAAAAAAAATGCATACCTCGGGAACTACCGGCTTTCCGCTTATTTGAGCAGCAGCAATTTCAACAGCCGAAATAAGGTTTTCTTTACCATCGGTACGCAGATTCCCAATGGGCAATTGTGATCCGGTAAGGATGACGGGCTTTGAAAGGTTCATCAACATAAAACTTAATGCCGATGCCGTATATGCCATGGTATCAGTGCCATGCAAAACTACAAATCCATCATACTTTTCGTAGTTATGTTTAATCAGATTCACAAGTTTGACCCACATGGATGGCTTTACATTGGATGAGTCAATGGGAGGGTCAAATGTTATTACATCAAAAACAAATCCAAATCGTTTTAACTCAGGGACTTCATCGTTAACCAGCGAAAAATCAAAAGGCGAAAGCACACCGGTTTTTGGATTTTCTATCATCCCAATGGTTCCTCCGGTGTAAACAACAAGTATTTTTGTTCCGGTGTTACTCATACTTTTCTAACCTGAATAATTCTCTCGCGTTTAATGTGGTTACAGTTGCAACCTGTTGTATCGGGATGCCCTTGATTTGGGCGATTCTTTCGGCAATGATTCGAATATTTGCACTCTCATTGCGTTTTCCCCGTTTTGGAGCTGGCGAAAGGTATGGTGAATCTGTTTCAAGGATAATCCTTTCAATCGGAATATTCTTTAATATCTTATCAAGGCCGCCGTTTTTAAAGGTAACTATTCCCCCAATGCCGAGATAAAAACCATAACTCATTGCTTGTTCTGCATGTTCAAGGGTGCCTGAGAAACTATGGAAAACACCTTGAAGTTTATCATCGTTCTTGTCATTCAACACACCAAATATTTCATCAAAGGATTCTCTTGCATGGATAACGATTGGCAAATGAAATTTTTTGGCAAGATTAATCTGATATTCAAATGCATTGATCTGGTTATCAAGGAATGTTTTATCCCAGTACAAATCAATACCAATTTCTCCTACTGCGATGAATCTTTCTGTGTTATTTATTAATTCATCTTTAACAAATGCCAGTTCATTTTTATAGTTTTCTTTAACAGATGTGGGGTGTAAACCCATCATAGGGAGGCACTTCCCGGGAAACTTTGAGGCCAAAGCAAGCATGGGTTTTACCGATTGCCTGTCAATATTGGGTAATAAAAATTTTTCAATCCCGGCCCATGTTGCCCGTTGTATAACCTCATCAATATCCTCATTAAAATCAGGTTGATATAGATGCGCATGCGTATCAACAAAATGCATAACACGTGTTTTTGCCCGCAAACATATGAAATTAAAAAAATAACCGGTTAAAAAGTAGTGCTTTTTTATAGCACATAGCCGGGTTTGAAAGAAAATTCAAATGGATCCAGGTTTTGTAAATTGAGTTCAAAGTATTATGAAGCATTAATTTAAGAAAATTGTATAAATTTTGTCTAACTTGCGATATCAAAGGTTTACAATTCAACAAATGAAGGTGTAAAAGCCAAATTAGTACCAGGGGACAAACATGGTTTGCCTGAATCTTAACCGCATCAGGCATGACTAAATAAAGTGGCAACTTATTAATTTTATAGTATCAAATTTATGCAGATCCAAAAATTTGCAACCTCTGTTTACAGCATACTTAAGAAACCTCTATTTCCTCTAAAATATGAAAAAAAGGATGGAATAGTGTTCTGGAGGGAACGTATCCTGCATTCACTTGCCTTTTTGGTAGTTTATTTGGGTTTCATTGTGTTTATTCCAAGTTTCATCGCTTCAATTACCAACGATGCTATAATTATTGCTTATATTGATACCGTCGTATATCTGTACTTATTGATTCTTTTTACATCCAAAAGAATTCACTTCGAATTCAGGGTAATCAATCTGCTGATTGTATTTTATGTCCTCTCGGTATTTTTAATGCTCATTTTAGGTCCGTATGGAGCAGGAATGATCTGGTTATTCTGTATACCGCTTTTGGCAGGCATCTTACTTGGACTTAAACCTGCCATACGTGCCTTACTGGTAAATATTGGAACACTATTCGTAATGGGGATTGTGGTTCGGGTTGATCCATCACCATTTTTTCTTATAGCCGATTACAGTTTCGACGGTTTCATTGCCGTAAGTCTTAATTTTTTGGTAATAAATACAGTACTTGCAGCATCAACGGGTATTTTGCTTGATGGATTAGCAGAAACAATGAAAAAGGAAGAACAATTGAGACAAAAAATTGAAGAAGAAAAAAATGCAATGCAATCTCTTAAAGAAAAAGCCGAAGCCTCTGACAGAATTAAAACAGCCTTTTTAACGAACATTTCGCATGACTTGCGAACCCCCTTAAATGCAATTCTTGGATTTACACAGTTGATGTCAACTAAAAAAATTACAGATGAAAACCTGAACAAGTATTGTTCGATCATTATGGCACAGGGGGAATCATTGCTTCATTTGATAAATGACATTATTGACATCGCCAAACTTGAAGCAAACGAAATCGCTGTAAACAAAAAACATTTTAATCTGAATGAATTACTCAATGAAATATCAGGTTTTTATGTCAACCAAATGAAACTTAAGGATAACAAACAGGTGGAATTACATATGGTGATAGATGAAACCCTGCCTGAAAATATTTACCAGGATGCTTACCGCCTGAAACAAATACTTTATAATCTGGTAGGCAATGCAGTTAAATTCACCTATAAGGGCAAAATTGAACTTGGAGTGAAAAAATATGACAGTAAGTCCGTTCTGTTTTATGTTGAAGATACAGGAATTGGTATTCCCAGGGATAAACTGGAAATTATCTTTGAAAGGTTTCGACAGGTGGATGATTCGCCAACCAAAAATTTTGGTGGTGCAGGATTAGGCCTGTCGATATGCAGTTCACTTGTTGACCTTCTCGGAGGACATATTTGGGTTGAATCAGAAATAGATAATGGGACTATCTTTAACTTCATCTTACCAATTCATCATTGATATTACTTTTGCCATCGCGCCAATAGTGAATAAAGTGTAGCTCCTGTGAGCATAAGTCCAAATATTTCAGCAATAACAGCAGCAAAAATGGAAGCAATTTTAGCTTCCAGTTCCAGGTTTTCAAGACTAATAAAGAAGGGTACCATCATAATGGCTATACCAACGACTAAAAACAGTACATCAAAAAAGCTATACATGATAATTGCAGAACGGTAAATCTTGGAACTCTCAAAATCTTCATACTTTTTTTTCGCATAATAGGCAGCTCTTGCCCTTGCTTTTTTCCGTTGTTCATGCTCCCACTGGGAATTTTCCCGTTGCCTTACTTTAAGTACACTGAAATAATTCATCAAAAATTCGTAAGCCTCATTTATTTCAATGAATTTTTCTTGTGCCAAAGGTGAATTGTTTAAATCAGGATGGTATTGTTTTGCTTTTAACCGGAATTCCTTTTTAACATCATCAATGGTTGCAGACGAAGATAAATCCAATATTTTAAAATAATATTCAACCATATTTTCAGTCATAAAGATAAACTTTCCGTTTGTTACTAACTAATTTCGAATTTTATATATTTCTTCTGTACAGCATTTTTTTACAAAAAAACTGAAAATGATGTAAATCATCAGCACGAATAATCAATGTCAATTGCCAGGTGGTAATTACTCCCGATTAATTCTTTACCTTTGATTTAGAATAATTTGAAAAGCAGGGAATTATGAATAATGTAGTGATAGATGAAACAAGAGAATCTCCTCTGGTAAAGTTTAACAGGGAAAAAGGAGTAATAACCATTGAGGGAAAGTCAACACTTACCGATCCCATGTATTTTTATAAAAATTTGTTATATGAAATTGATAATTATTATCACAAACCCTGTCCGCGAACAACCCTCGTATTTCGATTAAGTTATATCAATACTGCTTCTTCAAAATGGCTTTTGCATATTCTAAGAAGCATTGAATCATTGAACAACAGTTATAAGGCTTCAACTTTTATCGACTGGTATCACGAGTACGATGACGAGGCAGTTCAGGAAGCCGGAGAAATATACCAATCGCTTGTAAAAATTCCTTTCAGGCTTATCTCCGAAACATACTAATGGAAGAACATTCTTGAAATTAAAACCGGGCTACATCAGTCAATTTTGAGCTGTATAGCTCTTTTTCCATTCATTAACTTCACTTCATACAGGATAATGAAATCATATTATATCTTTGTCGGCTCATAGGAGAAAACATGAGCGAATTCTTTAGTATACCTGATATAACCGGATGGGAATGGTTTCTTGCAATTTTAAGTGCCTTTTTACTGGGTGCCTCTAAAACCGGGCTATCCGGTGCAGGTATGATATCAATACCTGTACTTGCTGCAATATTTGGAGGTAAAATGTCGGCAGGACTCGTTTTACCCATGCTTTCATTTGCGGACATTTTTGCTGTTTCCTACTATAACAGGCATGCTCAATGGAAATATGTTATCAAACTGCTGCCCTGGGCAGTTTTGGGAATATTTTTGGGTTTGTATGTTGGAGAACAGGTATCTGATAAAGTTTTTAAGGAAATTATAGGAGTTATCGTAATATCCAGTATTGGAATTATGATTTGGCGCGATAACCAAAAAAGAGAATTAAAGATCCCGGATTACTGGTGGTTTTCTGCGATAATGGGATTTGCAGGAGGATTTGCAACCATGATTGGCAATGCTGCCGGACCCATTATGGCATTATACCTGCTGTCAATGCGCCTGCCTAAAAATTCGTATATCGGAACCGGAGCCTGGTTTTTCTTTGTGATCAATCTGTTTAAGATACCATTTCATATATTTGTCTGGGGCACCATTACATGGAGTTCATTTTCATTTGATGTGATGATGATTCCTGCATTAAGCCTCGGCGCAATCGTAGGTGTTCGGGTGGTTAGGTTCATTCCTGAAAAGGCTTATCGTGTTTTCATTATTGTCATCACCCTCGTTTCTTCTGTTTTTTTGTTTTTGTAATCTTGATAAGAATGGAGATTAATAATAACACGTAAAATAATTATGCTGCTTTAGTTAAGAAATACCTGTGGCATATCGGAAGAAACCGTCTCATATGAATTCAACTCAATGATTTCGTAATCCATAATAAACTTATAAATTGGAAATCGTTGAACAGTAATCATAATATCTTCTTCACTATCCTGTGTCATCACGATGAACAAACGGTTTAGGTTTTTTGAAAGTGAATAGCTCAGAATGATACCTTCATTCAGTAAAACATTGACAATCTTCCGTTGGGCGGGAATTGCTTTGTTAATGTCTTCCTGCATATTTTTTGGTAACAAAATATCAACTAAAAATGTTTTCATAGTTAAAAATCCAACATGCAAAATTAGCATATAATTTTCGATAATTGAACGATTTAAATAATTTTAGGTTTTAAGAAATAATTAGTTATATCTCATTTTTGCATTGATTTTAACCATTTTTCAGCATCTTCTTTATCATCAAAATTTTTATAATTTCCTGAATCAAATTTTGTTTCCATTTGAATTGCAGAAAGGCGGGAAAATACTTTTGGAGAGAGGATAGTGGCTGTACATCGCAGACCACTTTCTAAAGCTCTTGGTAACCAGTCATTTTCTATCCAATTATAGATTGATTTGGGGTAACCTCCGTGATGGTTATTGTTGTTATTTAATAATTTATAAATATTAAATTTTTTTAATAGCACAATGATCCGGTTCATGCCTGTTCGAATCCTATATTCATCCTGGTATCCAATCCAGTTAATGTATAACCAGTCATCATCCAGTGGTAATTCAATTTGAACAAACACTCCTTCATCATCTTTTAATTCTTCTTTATGTAATAGACCCATAACTTCCCATTTATAAGACCTTGTTTATCAAGGTTTCTCACAATATGTGAACGTGATTCCCTGACGAAAGGTTTTTATCAATCTGACATTGATCATTGGTAAAAAACTGCTTTGCAAAAGTAAAGCATTCAAATATAAAAACATAAAATACTACCAATAAACTATACTTTTATAATCCATATAATATTGAATAAATGTTTCTTATGAATTTTTTAAATTATAATTGTTGCAATATACATTTAT
>CAZAMT010000228.1:0-6766 GCA_964486145.1 uncultured Bacteroidales bacterium | reverse complement strand
TTAATGTCCTATAATTTATATTATGTTAAATAGGTGTGTGAATATTAAAGGAGGCCGTGTACCTCCTTTTTTAAGCAACAAACTTATTCCTGTTCAGCTTCTACTTTTTCCGTTTGATATTTTTCGAGTTTTTCAACGATTTCTTTATGTTTTTCTTCTTCTTGCAATCTATAATAAAGAGTTTTAAGCGTTTCAAGTGTTGCTAAAAATGATTTTGGATCCTTTTCCGGATCTATCGTTTCCAAAGCTTTTTCCATATGTGGCACTGCATTCCTTAATTCTTCTTCTGCTTGTTTACGCAATTTGTTATATTCTTCGTTATTCATGGTATTGTTTGCTTTCGTGAATAATTCCACTGCTCCGTTATAAAACAATACACCAAGATTATAATACGCATCGAAGAAATTAGGATCTATTTCTAACGCCTTTTGATAAGCCTCGATAGCTTTTTGTTTATTTCCCATCTTATCATATAATGTTCCTTCAGCAAAATAGAATGATTTATTTCCAGGGTCACTTTTTTTAGCTATAGAAAGGTATTCAAGTGCCCCTTCTGATTCTCCTTTGGTCAGATAATAATTGATCAGTTCAACCAATAATAAATTACTTTTGGGATTGGTTTTAAATCCTTGTTGCAGCACATCAAGCGCTTTTGCTGAATCACCTTTTGTGAGGTAAACATCTTTCATGTAAAAATACAGGTTTTCACCGCCATAGTTGTATTTTGCAGCTTTTTTAAAATACTTAACGGCAGCGTCATACATTTGCGCGTTCATAGCCGAAAGCGCAGCATTATAATAAATAACCGTGTCTACAACTCCTTCAAAAATGTAAAAATCATTCACTTGAACATACATATCAAAACTTCTGTATGCATCTTTGTATTTTTTTTGTGTAAAGGATATAATTCCTTTTTCTTCTAACTGTCGTTTCAACCGGTCAAGATTTTCTGTTAAATCGTCTTCCCTCTTTTTTTCCGGATCCAGTTCCACAACCTTTTTGTATGATTTTATTGCACTTTCCAAAGGTTTTTCATGAATCTTTTCAGTTTCTTCCCAACTTTTCAAAACGCCATTCTCAAGTGTCAGTTTTACCCTATCGTAGTGAAAAACCTCTTTTTGCACATCATCTTCCTCGATGGTCTCAATTTTATTGGGTTCCTGGTAATATAACCTTATTTCAGTTGCCGGCATTTCCGGACGCAATAATTCTGTGTTGACATCGTTTATATCCTGGAAAATCTCCCCTCTTCTCAACCATGTTTTTGATTTAAGTGATTTCTTCGGATGCTCAATGTTTTTATTGCTTTTTTCAAGCTTCTTTTCCAGAGATTCAAAGTTAAGCATAATTGTTCCAGCAGGTTGCTGAGCTTTTACAACAACTAATGATGAGAAAATTAATGCAATGAATAGATTTAAACGTTTCATTTTCCTATAATTAAATTTATTTTTATTAGACTTGATTACCATCTGAATTTCAAATATTTTGCCAAAAGTAGAAAAATATTTTTTTTCTAAGAATAAATTTTTCAAACTATTCTACTGATTCATCTGTATTCAGATCTTCTGGCACGTTTTCATCCTCCAGGTCTTCCTGTGCATCTACCCTGGCAACACCGGCAATGGAATCATCTTTTCTCAGATTGATCAACCGCACTCCCTGCGTAGCCCGTCCCAATATTCTCATATCACCAACGGCAAGTCGCACAGTCAACCCCGATCGGGTTATAATCATGACATCATCATTATCAGTAACCCGTTTCACTGCTATTAACTGGCCGGTTTTATCAGTTATGTTGATGGTTTTTATACCTTTACCGCCCCTGTTGGTAATACGATAATCGCCTACCTGTGAACGTTTTCCATAACCTTTTTCAGATACAACAAGTACGTTATCTGTTTCATTATCAATGGTAATAAATCCAACTACTTCATCATTTACTTCATTAGCAAGCATAATTCCTCTTACACCGGTTGCAGTACGCCCAACAGCACGAACTTTTTCTTCCGGAAATCGTATTGCCTTTCCTGATTTTACAGCCAACATTAATTCTTTGGTTCCATCAGTCAGCCTGGCTTCCAACAGGTTATCCCCTTCCCTGATATTAACTGCATTAATTCCGTTAATCCTGGGGTTTGAATATGCTTTGAGCGTTGTCTTTTTTATGATACCCTTTTTGGTACACAAAACTACAAAGTTATGATTGATGTAATCTTCATCGCTAAGATTTTTCACTTTTAAAAAGGCCTGCACTGTATCATCAGGAGAAATATTGATGAGATTCTGAATTGCCCTTCCTTTTGAAGTTCTTGTTCCTTCAGGTATCTCGTAAACCTTAAGCCAGAAACACTTACCCTGTTTCGTGAAAAGTAGCATGGTATTGTGCATAGTGGCACTGAATATGTGTTCCAGAAAATCCTCATCCCGGGTGGTACTTCCTTTGGCTCCTATCCCACCTCGATGCTGTGTTTTATATTCAGATAGAGGCGTTCGTTTGATGTAGCCCAAATGAGAAATGGTAATGACCATATCATCATCTGCATAGAAATCTTCCGGATTAAACTCACCTTCATCCGGAACTATCTCCGTTCTTCTTGGATCATCAAATTTATCCCTAACCTCTTTCAGTTCATCCTTGATGATTTCCATTCGTAACGGCTCTTCAGCAAGTACCCGTTGTAAGAATTCAATTTTTTCCTGAATTTCATCGTATTCTTTCTTAATCTTATCTCTTTCTAATCCAGTAAGTCTATGTAACCTTAAATCAAGTATTGCTTTAGATTGAGCTTCTGATAATCCGAAGTTTGCCATCAGCCCGTTTTTTGCTTCTTCAGGGTTTGATGAGTTTCTGATTAACTTAATTACTTCATCCAGGTTATCCAAAGCAATCAGTAAACCTTCGAGAATATGAGCTCTTTTTTCAGCCTGCTCCAGTTCATATTGAGATCTGCGAATTACAATTTCATGGCGGTGGTCAACAAAATGCCGAATTAAATCTTTGAGATTGAGCATTCGCGGGCGACCTTTTACAAGAGCAATATTGTTTACACTAAATGTGGTTTGTAACTGGGTGTACTTAAACAATTTATTTAATACAATATTTGCTGTTGCATCCTTTTTCAAAATGATGACAACCCTCAATCCCTTCCTGTCTGATTCATCATTGATATAAGAAATACCATCTATTTTCTTTTCATTGATAAGGTCGGCTGTTTTTTTGATCATTTCAGCTTTGTTGACCATATAAGGTATTTCGGTAACAATAATTTTTTCACGGCCACTCGGGGTTATTTCAATCTCGGTTTTTGCACGTATAACGATCCGTCCACGACCCGTTTCGTAAGCCTCTTTCACTCCCTGGTAACCATAAATGATACCTCCCGTAGGAAAATCCGGTGCTTTTATATACTGCTGCAATCCTTCAATATCAATATCTTTGTTGTCAACATATGCCACGATTGCATTGATAACTTCTCCTATATTATGTGGAGGCATATTGGTTGCCATACCTACTGCTATACCTGAAGTTCCATTGAGTAATAACATCGGAACCCTTGTCGGCAGAACCACTGGTTCTTCTAAAGTATCATCAAAATTTAGCTGAAAATCAACAGTATTTTTGTCAATGTCGGATAGTGTTTCTTCTGCAATTTTCTGTAACCGTGCTTCCGTGTAACGCATTGCTGCCGGACTGTCACCATCGAGAGATCCAAAATTTCCCTGACCTTCAACCAACGGATAGCGCAAAGACCATTTCTGGGCCATCCTGACCATTGCATCGTACACCGATGAATCACCATGAGGATGGTATTTTCCAAGCACCTCACCAACAATTCTCGCAGATTTCTTATAAGGTCTGTTTGAATATATACCCAAATCAGCCATACCATACAACACTCTCCGGTGAACAGGTTTAAGCCCATCACGTACATCCGGAAGTGCACGTGACACGATGACGGACATAGAATAATCTATGTACGCCGTTTTCATTTCCTCTTCAATGTTGATCTTTATTATTCTTTCACCTTCTGCCATATCTTATTTAGTTATCTATCAGCGCTTTAAATAAATCGTATTTGAAACCGCTAAAATAATTAATAAATCTATATAAACGTGGCACAAATTTCGTGAATTATTAACAGATTTCTGTTTATAATTGAAAACTTTTTATAAGTATATTTGTATAATAAATTGATTAAATTTGAGATAGTAATATTCGAGGAGTTATTTTATGGATTCAAAATTTTCCCAGAGGATTAAAGACGTGCTTTCCTACAGTAAGGAGGAGGCGATCAGATTAGGAAATCCCCATATCGGAACAGAGCACCTGTTCTTAGGTATATTGAGGGACGGTGAAGGAATTGCAGTCGATATTCTTCTGAATATGGGAGCAGATCTATATTCATTAAGGAGAGCAGTAGAAGAGCGAATTAAACCAAAGGCATACGTCAAATTGACAGATACCGATAACATTCCACTGCTTAAATCGACTGAGAAGGTATTAAAAATTGTTTATTTAGAGGCGAAAGCTTTGAAAAACCGTACAATTGATACAGGACATTTATTACTTGCAATTTTAAAAGACAGTAACAGCGTGATTACACATATTTTAGGCGATAAACAAATAGATTACGATCTTGTCAAAGATCAAATTCTGGAGAATCGTCCCAAAGCGCAATCCAACTATTCCGGTGATGAAGATGAGGATCAACGTCCTCCCTATAGCGGAGGAGGTGGCGGAAAGGGACAGGAACAAAATCCGAAATCCAATTCCGATACACCTGTACTTGATAATTTTGGTATTGATCTTACCAAAGCCGCAGAAGAAAACAAGTTGGATCCGATTGTAGGGCGAGAAAGAGAAATTGAGAGATTGGCGCAGATACTTAGCCGCAGGAAGAAAAACAATCCCATTCTCATAGGCGAACCGGGTGTTGGTAAATCAGCTATTGCTGAAGGCTTGGCTATGCGTATCATACAAAGGAAAGTTTCACGAGTATTATTCGGAAAAAGAGTTGTAACACTTGATCTTGCATCCATTGTTGCCGGTACAAAATATCGTGGGCAGTTTGAAGAGCGGATGAAAGCAATTTTAAATGAACTTCAGAAAACCCAGGAAATTATTCTTTTTATTGATGAGATTCACACCATTGTTGGCGCCGGAGGTGCAACAGGTTCACTTGATGCAGCCAATATGCTCAAGCCCGCATTGGCCAGAGGTGAAATTCAGTGTATAGGTGCCACCACACTTGATGAATATCGTCAACACATTGAGAAAGATGGTGCCCTGGAAAGAAGGTTCCAAAAAGTAATGATTGAACCTACTTCCTCCGAGGAAACCATTGAAATCTTGAATAATATAAAATCTCGTTACGAAGATCATCACAACGTGTTTTATACTCCTGAAGCTGTTGATGCCTGCGTAAAACTTACCAACAGGTATATTTCCGACAGGCATTTACCTGACAAAGCGATTGACGCAATGGATGAAGCAGGTTCAAGGGTGCATATATCCAACATTGTGGTTCCTGAAAATATCGTTCAGCTTGAAAAGAAAATTGAGGAAACCAAGCAGGACAAGATACAGGCAGTGAAAAACCAAAATTTTGAAAAGGCTGCGAGCTTCAGGGATAAAGAAAAAGATTATATTGAAAAATTAGACGAAGAAAAAGATAAATGGGAAAAGGAATTAACAAAGAACCGTGAAACTGTCACCGAAGAGCAGGTAGCGGAGGTTGTTGCCATGATGACCGGAGTACCCGTTCAACGGATTGCACAAGCTGAAGGTACCCGTTTATTAAAAATGCATGATGAGATCAAAGACTTTGTAATCGGACAGGATGAAGCTGTAAACAAGGTTGTTAAATCTATACAGCGGAACCGGGCAGGTTTGAAAGATCCAAATAAACCGATTGGTACATTTATCTTTCTCGGTCCTACCGGTGTTGGCAAAACGCAACTGGCAAAAATTCTGGCCCGTTATTTATTCGATAGTTATGATAACCTTGTTCGTATCGACATGAGTGAATATATGGAGAAATTCTCTGTTTCACGATTGGTTGGTGCCCCTCCCGGATATATTGGTTACGAAGAAGGCGGTCAACTGACAGAAAAAGTAAGAAGAAAGCCTTACAGTGTTATTCTTCTTGATGAAATCGAAAAAGCACATCCGGATGTTTTCCATCTGTTGCTTCAAGTGCTTGATGAAGGTCAGTTAACCGATAGTCTTGGAAGAAGAGTGGATTTCCGAAATACAATCATTATCATGACTTCCAACATTGGTACCCGCCAATTAAAAGATTTTGGTCAGGGTGTAGGATTTAATACCCAGTCCCGTAACATACAGTCCAATGACCTGGCAAAAGGTGTTATTCAAAAAGCATTGACAAAAGCCTTTGCCCCGGAATTTTTAAACAGGATTGATGATGTTGTGTTGTTTAATATGCTTACGAAAGAAGATATATATAAAATCATTGATATTGAACTTATTGGATTGTATGAACGTATCAATAGTCTGGGTTATCAATTGAAACTTACCCAGGCAGCAAAAGATTTCATCATCGAAAAAGGGTATGATATTCAGTTTGGTGCACGGCCATTGAAGCGTGCAATTCAAAAATATCTTGAAGATTCAATGGCGGAAGTTATTATCAAAGCTAAAATTAAAGAAGGTGATACCATCTCTGTTGGTTTTAGCAAGAAAAACGAAGAAATTACCATCAAGGTATTGGAAAAAGAAGAAAATAAATTAATTGAAGATTAATAA
>CAZAMT010000227.1:0-6786 GCA_964486145.1 uncultured Bacteroidales bacterium | reverse complement strand
AGTTTGAAGAAGTCCCCTTTAGGGGATTTAGGGGTAAGGTGGCTTTTTAGACCGGGCTCATATATTTTTCTGTTCTAATCCTGATATGCAGCAATGAGTACTTCCAGAATTTTTTTGGCTGCCATTGAAACCGAAGTTCCCGGGCCAAATATGGCCACAACACCGGCATCGTAGAGAAAATCATAATCCTGCGCGGGAATTACACCTCCTGCGATGACCATGATATCTTCCCGACCAAGCTTTTTTAATTCTTCCATAACTTTGGGAATCAGAGTTTTATGGCCCGCTGCCAGTGATGATACACCGAGAACATGTACATCGTTTTCAACAGCTTGTTTGGCTGCTTCTGCAGGTGTTTGAAACAACGGGCCGATGTCCACGTCAAATCCAATATCCGCGTAACCGGTTGAAACTACTTTCGCACCCCGGTCGTGACCATCCTGTCCCATTTTTGCAATCATGATCCGTGGCTGACGGCCTTCGGTTTTGGCAAACTTTTCAGCCAGATTCCTCGCTTCTTTGTAAGTCTCATCTTCACCGGATTCGGATGAATAAATACCGGATATCGATCGTATCACCGCTTTATATCTTCCGGTTACTTTTTCAATGGCACCGGATATTTCACCCAGGGTCGCTCTTTTTTTGGCAGCATCCACTGAAAGTTCCAGTAAATTACCCTTACCACTTTCCACGGCTTTGGTAATCGCGTTTAATGCTTGTTGCACATCATTGCTGTTTCGTTCGGATTTTAGTTTTTCAATGCGTTGGATTTGAGAATTTCGAACGGCAGTATTGTCCACTTCCAGAATTTCAATGGGATCTTCTTTGTCCAATCGGTATTTATTTATTCCAACAATTGTATCTTTCATGGAATCGATGCGTGCCTGTTTTCGCGCTGCTGCTTCTTCAATTCTCATTTTTGGAATTCCTGTTTCAATTGCTTTGGCCATTCCTCCAAGCTTTTCAATTTCCTCGATATGGTCCCAGGCCTTTTGTGCCAGTTCATTTGTAAGCGATTCAACATAATACGAGCCTGCCCAGGGATCAACCTGGCGGTGAATCTGTGTTTCTTCCTGGATATAGATTTGTGTATTTCGTGCAATACGTGCAGAAAAATCTGTTGGGAGTGCTATGGCTTCATCAAGGGCATTGGTATGCAACGACTGTGTATGTCCAAGTGCCGCAGCCATTGCTTCAACGCAAGTTCTGGCTACATTATTGAAAGGATCCTGCTCGGTAAGGCTCCACCCGGATGTTTGTGAGTGGGTTCGGAGAGCAAGCGATTTTGGGTTTTTCGGATTGAATTGTTTAACAAGTTTGGCCCACAGCATACGGGCAGCCCTCATTTTTGCAATTTCCATGAAATGATTCATCCCGATAGCCCAGAAAAACGACAACCGTGGTGCAAACGCATCAATATCAAGCCCTGCTTTCATCCCTGTTCGTATGTAATTTAAACCATCAGCAAGGGTATAGGCCATTTCAATGTCATTCGTTGCTCCGGCTTCCTGCATATGATAACCCGAAATGCTGATTGAATTAAAGCGGGGCATGTATTTCGATGTATATTCAAAGATATCTGCAATGATTCGCATGGATGGATCCGGTGGATAAATGTATGTATTTCGAACCATGAACTCCTTTAATATATCGTTTTGAATGGTTCCGCTTAGTTCTTCCAGCTTAGCACCCTGTTCCAGTGCGGTTACAATGTAAAAAGCCATCACCGGAAGTACAGCGCCATTCATGGTCATGGACACCGACATTTTATTCAACGGAATCTGGTCAAACAGAATTTTCATATCCAGGATGGAGTCAATAGCTACGCCAGCTTTACCAACATCACCTTCTACCCGCTCGTGATCAGAGTCATAACCCCGGTGTGTTGCCAGATCGAAAGCTACGGACAATCCCTTTTGACCGGCAGCAAGGTTCCGGCGGTAAAAGGCATTCGATTCTTCAGCAGTTGAAAATCCGGCGTATTGACGAATCGTCCAGGGTCTTGTCACATACATGGTAGAATAGGGGCCACGAAGGTAAGGCGACAGACCTGCTGCATAGTTCAAATGTTCTAAATTGAGCAAATCATCTTTCGTATAAACGGGTTTCACAGGAATTTGCTCCGGTGTCAACCAGTTTTTTTCAATGCTCTGTTTTTTTTGAAATTCAGTGCCGCTTAAGGTACCCTGATTTGGTTTTTTTATATTGATATCTTTAAAGTTTGGCTTCATTGCTATTTGTTTATCATTCAAACAATTTTTATACTGTAATATTTAATTTCTTATGAAATAATTTCAAGGTTTCCAGCACATTTGATTTAACATGGATAAAATGCTCAATGCCTTTTTCTTTTAGTTCATTCATGGAAGCGGGCGCACCGGCCACAACAACAGCCGTGTGGTCATGCAACTGTTCATATATTTTAGGCGCAATCTCGGAATATTCATCGTCAGAGCTGCAAAGGACAACGATATCTGCACCTGCTTGTTTCGCAGCTTCAACACCCTCTTCTGCTGTTGCAAAGCCCGGATTGTCAATTACTTTATAACCGGCGCATGCAAAGAAACCGGAAGAAAATCCGGCCCGTGCTTTTCTCCATACCGGATGCCCAATGGTCAACAGAAATACGACCGGTTCTTTTGAATTTTTTTCTGTTGCGAGACGCAGTTTTTCAAATTCCATGGCTCCCCGATAAACAAGCAGGGGCTCAGCGATCTTCTCGAAACCATTTTGCATTTCGGGGAAGGCATAATCAAAGTTTATTTTGTCCTTAATTTTCTCATCTGCATTCGGGTATTGATTGGTTCCCAGCAACACTTCGCGTCGGGTTGCAATAAACTGGTTTCTTTTATTTGCAGTTTCTCCAACGAATTGTTGAATTATCCCGTTTTTGAATGCAGCCAAATATCCATCTCTTTCCTGAATATCCAAAAACAGTTCCCATGCTTTGTCAACAATATTATTTGTAAGGTTTTCAATGTAATACGAGCCTGCCCCGGGATCAATCACTTTATCAAGATAGGCTTCCTCTTTAAGAATGATTTGCGTATTCCGGGCAATGCGTTCAGTCCAATTTTCGGGTTTTTCATAATAGCTGTCAAAAGGTTTGACCAGCAATGAATCTGTCCCGCCAATAATCGCTGACATGGCTTCAGTAGTTGTTCTCAGTAGATTTACATGCGGATCGTAAATGGTTTTATTCCAGTCAGATGTTGATGAATGGATAAACATTTTTGTGGCATCTTGCGAAGACGGATTGTAAGCGTTTACAATATTTGCCCACAGGACACGGGCAGCACGCAATTTGGCTATTTCCAAAAAATAGTTGGAGCCAATGCCAAAATGAAACTGAACTTTTGGAGCAATCTGATCAATGGGAAGACCTGCATCGGTTAATCTGGTCAGATATTCAGCTCCTGCAGAAAGGCTTAAGCCTAATTCCTGAACAATGGACGCTCCGGCATTACTAAAAATATCACCTTTTACTGCAATGGTTTTTAAAGATTTTAGTGCATCATCAGAAGTAAATTGGTAGAGGGTTTTAAAATCATGCTCTTCCGAAACGTAAAAATGCCCTGTTTTTGTTAGTTCTCCAATAGGATCAAAGATAATGGATCCAAACAGGTCGGTGGGTTTGACCTGCCTTTTTTCAATTAGTTTTTTGTACATTTCTGCAATAGCTGATACACTTTTACCTGCGTTCAGGTGAATACGAATGCATTCGATGTAAACATCATCAAGGAGAATATTTAGATCACTGAGGCTGATTTCTTTATCAAACGTAAAAATCAGGCTGGTGGCACCCTTACTCAGAGCGTTTAAAGCCTTTTTGTTGGATTCTTTGCTATTCCCAACCTTAATTTCTTCGGTAATTTCCCAGTAGTTTTTTTTTGAACGGACTCCCCTGGCAAATGGAAATTCACCGGGATTTACATTCAAATAATCCAAATCTTCCAGGTTTTCGGCACGATAATAGGGTCTGACATCGAATCCTTCTATTGTTTTCCATATTAACTTTTTGTTATAATCAGCTCCTTTCAAATCAGTGTTTATTTTGTCTTCCCAATCCTTTGTAGAAACTGGAGGGAATTCATCAAACAACTTCTTCTGTTTTTCGTCTCCCATAATCGGTTTTTAAAATTTGAAGTGCAAAAATACATGTTTTTCCCTGAATTAATGTACATTGGCTATGAATGTTGCTTATAAACTGATGTGTTTTACAACAAATACTGGTTTCAGATAACATTTTTAGAAAAAAACGCCATGCTGCAGGCATGGCGTTTTTGGTATGGGGTACACATCATTTTAGTATCTGTAATGATCTGGTTTAAACGGGCCATTTAACGGTATACCAAGGTAATCAGCCTGTTCTTGTGTTAATTTGGTTAATTTCACACCCAACTGACCGAGATGCAACCGGGCAACTTCTTCATCAAGTTGTTTTGGCAACCTGTAAACATCAATTTCATAATCATTTTGCCAAAGCTCGATTTGCGCTAAACTTTGATTTGTAAATGAATTACTCATAACAAACGATGGATGGCCGGTAGCACAGCCGAGATTAACCAGCCTTCCTTCAGCGAGAAGGAAAATGGAATTGCCGTTCGGAAACACATATTTATCAACCTGCGGTTTGATATTGATTCTTTGAACATTAGGATATTCGTTGAGTTTATCAACCTGAATTTCATTGTCAAAGTGTCCGATGTTGCAAACAATGGCCTGATCTTTCATGTTGGCCATGTGTTCAATGGTGATCACGTCTTTATTACCGGTGGTGGTAACAAAAATATTTCCTTCTTTCAGGGCTTGATCTATGGTAGTAACTTCAAAACCTTCCATAGCAGCCTGCAATGCACATATCGGATCAATTTCGGTAACAACAACCCTTGCTCCAAATCCTCTCATAGATTGGGCACAGCCTTTACCTACGTCGCCATAACCAAGCACAACAACTACTTTTCCGGCAACCATAACATCTGTTGCCCTTTTAATACCATCGGCAAGTGATTCCCGACAGCCATAGAGATTGTCAAATTTGGATTTTGTCACCGAATCATTCACGTTGATGGCCGGGAAAAGAAGTTCGCCCCGCTCTTTCATTTGATATAGCCTGTGTACCCCGGTGGTTGTTTCTTCTGAGACACCTTTGAGTTCACTGGCCATGCGGTGCCATTTTTGTCCATCTAGGCTCAGAATTTCTTTCAACTGGTTAAGGATAACACTTTCTTCTCTATTGGCAGGTGTTTTTTCCAGGATGGAAGGATCATCTTCTGCTTTGTAACCCAGATGCACGAACAGTGAAGCATCTCCACCATCATCAACAATAAGGTTTGGACCTTTTCCTTCCGGAAAAGTTAAAGCCTGATCAGTACACCACCAGTATTCTTCAAGCGTTTCTCCCTTCCAGGCAAATACCGGGATTCCTGCTTTTGCAATTGCTGCTGCGGCGTGATCCTGAGTTGAAAAAATGTTGCAACTCGCCCAACGTACATCTGCTCCAAGTTCAACCAGTGTTTCAATGAGCACTGCTGTTTGAATGGTCATGTGCAGTGAGCCTGTGATCCTTGCTCCGGAGAGTGGCTTATCTTTGCCATATTTTTCGCGTATGGCAATTAATCCGGGCATTTCTTTTTCTGCAATTTCAATTTCTTTTCTTCCATATTCTGCCAGCTCCATGTCTTTCACTTTGTAAGGCAATGCTTCAGTTGTTACTTCTGTTTTCATTTTACAATTTGTATTAATATTATATCTAATTTACTAATTTTCTTATACACTAAGGGCATTTAACTTGTTTTGTTCAATTAATTCGCGTGCGGCTGATTCGTCATGAACCAGTTGGGCTTTTAGTTCCTCCAGTCCGGAAAATTTTTTCTCATCCCGGATTCGGTCCAAAAAATACAACCTTATTTTCCTTGAATAGATATCGTCAGAAAAATCAAAAATATGCACTTCGATGCTTTTACCGGAATGGTCTGAGTTTACCGTTGGCCGCGTGCCAATGTTCACCATCCCGTTATGACTTTTACCGGCGATTTTTAATTGAACAGCATATACGCCATCAGCAGGAATTAGTTTCTTCTGACTGATATGCTGAATGTTTGCAGTAGGAAACCCGATGGTTCTTCCCAGCTTTTTGCCAGTACCCACTTGTCCATCAATAAAGTAGTTGTATCCAAGACAAGCATTCGCTTTTGATACGTTACCGGCAAGGATTAAATTTCGTATGGAAGAAGAGCTAACCAATTCTTCGTTGATGGATAACTGCCCGACTTTATCAACCTTGAAATCAAATTCTGTTGCGAGTTCCTGAACATTTTCAAATCTGCCTTCCCTGTTTTTTCCAAACTGATGGTTAAATCCCAAAACCAAATGTCTCATATTCAAACCATACACAAGGTAATCTTTGATAAACTGGCGATAACTTAACCCGGAAAACACTTCGGTAAATGGAATGATAATCAAATGATCAAGTCCGGTTTTATGGAGGATTTCTTTTTTTTCATCCATAAGGGTTAAAAATTTCAGTGAGTTTACAAGATGCGGTTGCAAAACAACGCGTGGATGAGGCCAAAACGTGATTAACACTGATTCCCCGTCATAGCCACGTGCAAGGCCATTGACATGATCAATGATCGCTTGATGACCACGGTGAACGCCATCGAAATTACCCATGGTAACCACAGGTTTATTTACTTCAATTGTATCTATGGATGCATGTATTCTCAAATGAAACAATTTTTGCAATTGGCAAAATTAGTAAAAACGTGTAATATGTTTCAATTT
>CAZAMT010000226.1:0-6789 GCA_964486145.1 uncultured Bacteroidales bacterium | reverse complement strand
TATCCTTTGTTTATGCAGTTTAAATGTGAATCACTTCATCGTACGCGGCTGCGGCGGCTTCCATTATAGCTTCCGACATGGTTGGATGCGGATGCACTGATTTGATGATTTCATGGCCTGTTGTTTCAAGGTTTCGGGCTGCAACAATCTCTCCGATCATCTCTGTTACATTTGCTCCGATCATATGGGCACCAATTAGTTCACCATATTTGCTTTCGAAAATAAGCTTTACAAATCCCTCCTTTGCACCGGCGGCACTGGCTTTACCAGATGCAGTGTATGGGAATTTTCCTACTTTGATATCATAACCAGCTTCTTTGGCTGCTTTTTCTGTCATTCCCACAGATGCTATTTCAGGGTTAGTATAGGTGCAGGCCGGAATGTTATCATATCGGACTACAGAAGGATTTCCACCCGCTATTTTTTCGACACACACAATTCCTTCAGCCGATGCCAGGTGTGCAAGCGCCGGACCCGCAATAATATCCCCAATGGCGTAAACTCCCTCCACATTGGTCCTGTAATACTCGTCTACCTTTACACGTCCGTTATCTGTTTTTTCAATTCCCAACTCTTCCAAGCCAATGTTTTCAAGGTTTGGAGCAATTCCAACTGCCGACAATACCACATCAGCTTCCGTAGTTTCTTCTCCTTTTTTTGTTTTGATGGTTACCTTGCATTTCTTGCCACTTGTATCAACCTTCTCAACGGTGGAAGAAGTCATGATCTTTATTCCTGCTTTTTTGAATGATCGTTGCAGTTGTTTTGAAACTTCTTCATCCTCAAGTGGAACTATATTTGGCATGAATTCAACCAGTGTTACATTGGTTCCCATAGATTGATAAAAGTGTGCAAATTCACTACCAATGGCACCTGACCCCACCACCACCATAGATTCGGGAAGTTTTTCAAGAACCATGGCTTTTCGGTAACCAAATATTTTTTCTCCATCCTGCTTTAGGTTGGGTAATTCCCTTGATCGGGCTCCGGTGGCAAGAATGATATGATCTGCAGTGATCTTTTCAGTCTTTCCGTCTTCCTTGGTGACTTCAACTGTTTTGTTATCAATAAGTTTACCATTTCCAACAATATGGTCAATCTGATTCTTTTTAAATAAATACTGCACCCCTTTACTCATGCCATTGGCAATTTCGCGGCTTCGTTCTATTACTTTTTTAAAGTCAGGTTTTACGCTACCCTCGATAGTAATGCCATAATTTTCAGCATGCTTCATGTAATCATAAACCTGAGCGCTTTTTAATAACGATTTGGTTGGAATACATCCCCAGTTTAAGCATATACCCCCCAATTCACTTCGTTCGACAACGCCGGATTTCAATCCAAGCTGTGCTGCACGGATAGCAGCAACATATCCTCCGGGGCCGCTTCCGATAACAAGTACATCGTATTTCATAATGATTTCATATTTATTAACATTGAAAACAATTACAACAAAGGTAAACTGTCTTTTGTTTTTAGCCAACCGAAAAAGAAAAAGAGGCCAAAAACGGCCTCTTCAATACATTTATGCACCTCTTGTTGGATGTGGCTTCAGATCGGTTAGTTCCTCAATCCTTACTGTCCGGTTCTGTTCAATGCTCTTACGGGCTGCAATTCCCACGAGGATCGACATAGCGCCATCTCTTGTTCCTGCAGAATGCTTGAGTGGATCGGCCATTTCAGGATTACGGAAAATCTTGTCTTGTAAACGCTGGTCACCGCCACCGTGACCTCCCTTTGGACGTTCAACCTTCATCAGTTCATGTCCTTTGAAATTATCGGCAATCATTATTTCTTCGTAATTGGCAGCTTGTTCCTGCTCCGATTGTGACATCTCTGCTGCATGCAGTTGTGCCTGGCTCATTTTTTCTTCTTTGCGCCAGGGTATTCCATCCCATGCATCTATACGTCCGTCGAAACCATTAAAGGCAATACGCATTCCTTCGTACGGTGAATATGTTGTCAGGGAATAATTCACAACCACGTCATTGGCATATATGATCTGAGCTGACATTTTATCGTATATATCAATTTCATGCCTCCACAGGCAGTTATCCCTGATATAACCATCGTATTGTTCGTTTGCAACATATAAATCCATATATGTTTTGTTCCCGGTAATATCCCAGTAAAATTTGCATTTTTCTTTATGCGGGCATGTACGGCATTTATTACCCCTGAAGGAATTGTTATGACCATAATGTTCAAGGGATCCATATGCTTTTACCTCAACCGGATCGGAGTTGAGCCACCAGTTTAGTAAATCAAAGTGGTGTGTTGATTTATGCACCCAGAGGGTTCCGCCCTGGCTTTTATGTCCGTGCCATCTCCTGAAATAAGATGCACCGTGATACGTGTTTAGGTACCAGTGAAAATCGACCGATGTGATTTTCCCAACACGCCTTTCTGCAATCAATTCTCTCAACCGGGTGTAATGAGGATTATACCTGTAATTGAAGCCAACAATAACTTTTCTTCCGGATTTGCGTTCAGCATCTAAAATTTGTTGACATTTAACCTCATCGGTTGTCATGGGTTTTTCTGTAATTACATCAGCTCCCATCTCAAGCCCTTTGATAACAAATTCATGGTGTGTTGCATCCACTGTGGTTACAATAACCATGTCTGGCTTAACGGTATTCATCATATCAATAAAATCGGTAAAAACAGGACAGTTCGCCCCGATGTGCTTTTTACCATATTCAAGCCTTCCCTGGTTAATGTCGCATAACCCCACAAATTCGGTTATATCACCATATTCTTCTGTCAGTCGCCTTCCCCAAAAGGTAATTCCGCGGATTCCGGTTCCCACGAGCGCGAGTTTGATTTTGGTTGCCCTGGATTTACCCATCATGGCGTTGGCAGGATTTGTAAGCAAAGTGCCGGCAGCAACAGCACCGGTTGATGCTATAAAATTTCTTCGGTTCATTTTTGAATTCATAATAATTGAGTTTTTATTTGGGATTTTTTGCAATTTACGAAATCCAGTTCAATATTTTGTTTATGTTCATATTATATAAACATATTCTAAAATAGAGAACCTTGGTATAAGATTTGGTATTATTATTCTATTCCTTAAACAATATGAGAAGGTTAACATTTATGCTATGTTGTATTTGTATTGCTTTGACCGTGTTGATTTCAACAAATGTCAGTGCTCAGCCAGGCCCGTCTGATGATCGCCCGAAAATAGGCCTTGTACTCAGCGGTGGTGCAGCAAAAGGACTTGCTCACGTAGGTGTGATAAAGGTTCTGGAGGAAGCGGGTATCCCAATTGATTTTGTAGGTGGAACATCCATGGGAAGCGTTGTAGGTGGAATGTACGCCATTGGCTATGATGCCAATACTCTTGAAAAGATAGTATTGCAGCAGAACTGGAGTTTGCTGCTAACAGATAATATTTCCAGGAAAAACATGTCCATTGAGGAAAAGCAGGAGCAATCCAAATACTTTGTTTCTTTTCCTGTGCAAAATTTCAAGATTAAGTTACCCAGTGGACTGGGTGAAGGACAAAACGTAAGCATGCTGCTTTCCCGCCTGGCCATGCCTGTGCACCATATCGAGGATTTCCGTAACCTGCACCGTCCGTTTGTTTGCATCGCAACAGACATCGTAACAGGAGAAGAAGTAGTTCTGGATCAAGGTTACCTGCCGGATGCAATCCGCGCCAGCATGGCTATTCCTACAATTTTCTCTCCCATGGAAATAAATGGAAGATGGCTCGTTGATGGTGGTCTTGTGAATAATTTTCCTGCCGACAGAGTAAAAGAAATGGGCGCTGACATTATTATCGGGGTAAATTTAGGTTTCAAACCTTATTCAAAAGACGAGTTGAACTCTATTGGAACCATCCTGGAACAGTCTCTCTTTTTTCAGTCCTTGGAAAGAAACAGAACAAACCAGCTCTTATGCGATATATTAATTGCTCCCGATCTGAGTAGCAATAGCTCAGCCAGTTTCGAAAATGCTGCCGAATTAATAAAAATTGGGGAAGAAGCAGCCCTAAGAGCCATGCCAGAGCTTATGGAACTTTCCCGTAGAATGTTGAAATACGATGACCGTCCGGTTGTCCATCCGGAGTATAAAAATGATTCAATCTGTATCACCGGCTTACAAATAAAAGGATTGAAAAATGTAACCAAAGAATTTTTATTGGGAAAGTTACGCCTTACGGTTCCTGCAAAGATTAGCGTGAATGAACTGGAACAGGCAATTGAAAGGGTTTACGGAACATTGTTTTTTAATATGGTAACATATAAACTGAACCCAATGGACAACAACTGCGTGGAACTAATCATACGTGTAGATGAAAAAGATACGGATTTGTTTCGGGTTGGAGCACATTATGATAGTGATTTTAGTGCAAATGTACTTTTAAATGCAACCTTAAGAAACGTGCTGGGCAGAGGCACCAAGTTCTCCTTTGATGTTAAACTTGGGGACTTACCTGGATTCAAGGCCAGTTATTTGATCCATACTGGTTGGAAACCCAGTGGGGAACTATTTATTGATAACGCGTACCGACTGGGATGGTTGCCTGATATGGGCTTTTTAGCGGAATCAAATCAGTTTAACATTTTTACTTACGAAAACGGGGATAAATCTGCCAGTTACGATTACCGTCAAAGTTCTCTCGGATTCTTCACCAGCAGCAGCATTACCAATTCTATGCAATTTAAACTTGGCATAAATGCTGAAAGGTCTGAAATTAAAGGAGTGGTAAGTTCCGACCTCGCCACTGGTGATGTTCTCAATTATTTTTTAAATGCCAATGCCAACTTAACCATTGATTCCTGGGACAGTCCTGTTTACCCATCCAATGGTGTTAAGGTAGAGTTGAAAAGTGAGTTTGTGCGTGATCTTGGAACCAATGACCCGAATCACGGAAATTTTATACGCCTCGCATTGCGTTCGGAAAATGCAGTACCTTTTGGAAAGAATGCTACACTCATTTGGGACTTTCATACCGGCGCCACCTTCGGTGATTCCATACCGGCAGACTATCAATTTTTTGTTGGTGGTACCAATAATTTAAGTTATAACATCGGTGTATTCCCTTTTGCAGGACTGAAACTTCTTGAGAAGACCGATAGAAATACATTGGTAATCGGACTTAATTATCAATATGAAGTTGCTGATAATCATTTTGTAACATTGACCGGAAACCTCGGTAAATTGCAGGCATTTTATGAAGATATTCTTTCATTTGATGACGTTCATTCAGGCATTGGTCTTACGTATGGCTACAAAAGTCTTTTCGGTCCCATTGAAATTACTTTTTCGAGGCCTGTTGACAGAAGAAGCTGGTTCAGTTTTATCAATATCGGCTACACATTCTGATCACTATCTTCTTTATCGGTAATCCCGTTTTTATTTAATGCGACCCTTGTTTTTGGCAGACTTTCGGGAAATTCCCGTTGAAGAAATTTAATCAACTCTTCCCGAATATATACACGAAGATTCCAGGCTGTTGGTGAATCAACCGCACTCATAAGCGCACGCAGTTCCATGGTTTTTTCAGTTGTATCGGTTACCTGAAGCACATCAACCTGTCCATCCCAAAACTCAGTTTGCTTTAGCAATCGCGACAATTCATTTCTTATTTTATCGATTGGAACCGTAAAATCAGTATAAATAAAAACCGTACCCAGGATTTCCGCTGAAGTCCTGGTCCAGTTTTGGAATGGCTTTTCTATAAAATATGTTGTAGGAACAACCAAACGTCGCTTATCCCAAATACGGACCACAACGTACGTCAGGTTAATTTCTTCAATCCAGCCCCATTCACCTTCCACAATCACTACATCATCAAGACGAATGGGCTGGGTAATTGCCAGTTGAAACCCGGCAAGCAACGAACCGATTGCCTTCTGCGCGGCGAGCCCGAGGATAAGCCCTGCAATACCTGCCGATGCAAAGAGACTAATCCCGATTTTTCGGATTCCTTCAAATGTCATTAATGCGATAGCAAATGAAAAAAGGACAATGGTAAACACCAAAATGCGTTCAATAATCCTGAACTGGGTGTACGCTTTTCTGGCCTTCAGATTATCTTTGACCGATATATCATATTGTTTTAAAATGACAATCCGGAAACTTCTTATCATTTTTATAGTGAGCCAGGCGATACTAACAATAAAAAGAATGATGAGGACTTTTTTAAAAGCCATTACCGGTTGGCTCTCTCCGGATACCAGTGATATAGATAACAAAGCTGAACCAGTTACAATAAACATGTATACCGGCCTGCGGATCCTTCTTATGTCATCTTTATCAAAATCAAAATCAGAGTTGTCTGCAAATCTTTTTATGAAATGCAACGCAACAAAATAAAGCATGGTACCAAGCAAAACAGCCCCTGCAAATATTATCAGATAATACCAAAAGTTATCCGGTTGAATTGAATCAGGTAATAATGTTTTCATAAGACTACAGTTTATTGAGCATCTCAGTTGAAATATGAAGGTTCTTTATTCATGGCTGTAAAAAATCAGGTATTATACGCTTTTTAACCATCAATTCTCACATTTGTTTGAATCTTTCTCACCATGTGAACGATGAATTGAACATTACATTGGGATTATTTGATATCCGGTTGTGGACATTCTTTCACAAAATAACTGATTTTCTACAATTGGAATAACTTCTTTGAACACACTATGTTGATACAAACCGCTCATTATCTGTCTATTATTAAGTTGTCTTAATAAATCAATGCATTGGCATGGCTTTCTCATATAATTCATATGTTGATTGCTCGCTCAGTATATGAAACAGACCTCCGACAAA
>CAZAMT010000225.1:0-6812 GCA_964486145.1 uncultured Bacteroidales bacterium | reverse complement strand
AGTCCCCTTTAGGGGATTTAGGGGTAAGGTGGCTTTTTAGACCGGACTCAATAATAATAATTGGTTTTTTATCTCCAGAAAGATATCTTTGTGAACATTTTTTGTTAATGAAATGAATAAAAATTGGGAAAGTAAATGAGTAAAAAGTTTCCGGAATACAAAGAATTTAACCTGCCAACGATCAATGACGAAATACTGGCATATTGGAAAGATAACAGTACCTTTCAGAAAAGCATTGATATCAGGGAAGGAAAAGAACCTTTTATATTTTACGAAGGCCCTCCTTCTGCCAATGGTATTCCGGGAATCCACCATGTAATATCCCGAACAATAAAGGACATTTTCTGCCGGTACAAAACACAGCAGGGATACCAGGTAAAAAGAAAAGCAGGCTGGGATACTCACGGTTTACCTGTTGAAATCCAGGTAGAAAAATCCCTCGGAATTACCAAAGAAGACATTGGTAAAAAAATCAGTGTCGAAGAATACAACCAACGGTGCCGTGAAAATGTCATGAAGTATACCGAAGAATGGGAAGAATTAACCGAAATCATGGGTTACTGGGTAGATACGAATCATCCGTACATTACCTATGATAACCGGTATATTGAAACGTTGTGGCACCTTTTAAAAAGATTATTTGATAAAGACCTGCTTTACAAAGGATATACGGTGCAACCATATTCACCGGCAGCGGGAACCGGTCTGAGCACACATGAGTTAAACCAGCCTGGTTGTTACCGGGACGTGAAAGATACTACTGTGGTGGCTCAATTCAAGGCCATCAGAAATGAAAAATCAGATTTTTTATTTGATAACACTGACTCCGATGTATACTTTATGGCATGGACCACAACGCCCTGGACACTACCTTCAAATACAGCACTCGCACTTGGAAAAGATATAACATATGTTAAAGTACGTAGTTTCAATGTATACACGAATGAACCTATAACGGTAATTCTTGCGAAAGATTTACTAAATACGTATTTTAACCCGAAATATGCTGATCTCACGCTTGATGAATTTATCCCAAATAATCGTAAAATTCCGTTTAAGATTTTAAATGAATACAGAGGATCAGAACTTGAAGGTATCTCTTATGAGCAACTGATTGACTGGGTAAAACCGCGAGGTGATGCATTCAGGGTACTTCTTGGAGATTTTGTTACAACTGAGGATGGTACAGGTATTGTCCACATCGCTCCCACGTTTGGTGCAGACGACTACCGGGTGGGTAAGCAGAACGGAATTGATGGATTATTGGTAACTGACAGGGAAGGAAACCAGGCTCCACTGGTTGATAAAGAAGGTCGGTTTTTCCCAATTGAAAATCTTGATAGCAATTTTGTTAATGAATTTGTCAATCAGGATACTTACCAGGATTTTTCAGGCCGGTATGTAAAAAATGAATATGACGAATCCCTTACCGAAAAGGATCCAACGGTAGATGTGGACATATCGGTAATGCTTAAAAAACGAAACAAAGCATTCCGTATCGAAAAACATGTTCACAATTATCCGCATTGCTGGAGAACTGACATGCCTGTCTTATATTATCCTCTCGATTCATGGTTTATTCGTACTACAGCATTAAAAGACAGGTTACTGGAATTGAATAAAACCATTAACTGGAAACCTGTTACAACCGGTACAGGAAGATTTGGCAAGTGGCTTGAAAATTTGGTCGACTGGAACCTTTCCAGGTCAAGATATTGGGGAACCCCTCTGCCCGTGTGGGTTACCGAAGATAAATCAGAAAACATCTGCATTGGTTCGGTTCCCGAATTAAAAACAGAAATTGAAAAAGCAGTAAAAGCTGGTATTATGGAGAGTAATCCATTGGACAGATTCATTGATAATGATTATTCATCCGAAAACTATAGTTCCTTTGACTTGCACAGACCTTTTGTTGATGACATTGTACTTGTATCTCCCTCCGGTAAAAAAATGTTTCGCGAAGCCGATCTCATTGATGTTTGGTTTGACTCCGGCGCCATGCCATATGCACAAGTGCATTATCCATTTGAAATAACCGATAAGGAATTTAATAATTCGTACCCGGCAGATTTTATTTCCGAAGGTGTGGATCAAACCAGGGGATGGTTTTTTACCCTTCATGCACTTGCTGTTATGCTATTCGATTCGGTAGCATTTAAAAATATTGTTTCCCACGGACTTGTGCTCGACAAAAACGGTAATAAAATGTCAAAGCGGCTGGGCAATACCGTGGATCCTTTTGATACGATTAAAACACACGGCTCCGATGCATTGCGATGGTACATGGTTACCAATGGCCAGCCCTGGGATAATATGAAATTTGATCTGTCGGGTGTTGATGAAGTAAAAAGAAAATTTTTTGGAACGCTTTACAATACCTATTCGTTTTTTGCACTTTATGCCAACGTTGATAATTTCACGTTTCAGGAAGATACAGTTCCGTTGGAAAAGCGACCCGAAATTGACCGATGGATATTGTCATTATTAAACACACTCATAAAAGATGTTAATGAACATTACAATAATTATGAGCCTACAAAAGCAGGAAGAGCCATTCAGGACTTTGTTATTGAAAACCTGAGTAACTGGTACGTCAGGCTAAACCGAAAAAGATACTGGGGAGGAGAATACAACCAGGATAAAATTGCTGCTTACCAAACCTTATATACCTGCCTTGAAACCGTATCGAAACTTGCCGCTCCCATCATGCCATTTTACGCGGATAAGCTATTTATCGATCTGAATACGGCAACAGAAAAAGAAAATGTTTCATCAGTGCACTTAACAGAATTCCCCAAGGCTCTCGAAGAATTTATCAATAAAGACCTGGAGGAACGTATGAGCATTGCCCAGAGGGTATCATCCATGGTGTTGGGCCTGCGCAGGAAAGTGAATATAAAAGTCCGTCAACCATTGCAAAAAATAATGATACCTCTGCTTGATAAAAAATTTGAAAAGCAGTTTGAAGCAGTTAAAAATATTATTCTCTCTGAAGTCAACGTTAAAGATACAGAGTATATTTCTGACAATTCCGACGTTCTCATCAAGAAAATAAAACCAAACTTTAAAGTACTTGGCCCCAAATTTGGTAAAAAAATGAAGGCAATAAATCAGGAATTGGGAGAGTTTACCCAGGAAGATATTGCAACATTTGAAAAAGAAGGGGAGTATAAGCTGAACATTGATGGTGAAGAAATTGTACTTACGCTTTCAGATGTTGACATAACATCCCAGGATATTCCGGGATGGCTTGTTGCAAGTGACGGCAAATTAACGGTGTCGCTTGACATTACCATCACAGAGAAATTAAGGCAGGAGGGCCTGGCAAGAGAGCTGATTAACAGGATTCAGAATATCAGAAAGGAAAGTGGATTTGAGGTAACAGATAAAATTAGCATCAATATTTTAAAACATCCGGATATAGATGCATCAATACACGAGTTCAGTGATTACATTAGCTCACAAACACTTGCTGAATCAATAAACCTGGTAGATGAATTAAACAGTGAGCAGGTTAAAAATGTTGAACTTGATGAAAACATAAAAACAAGCATTAAAATTGATAAGATATAATAAATATCACACATTAGTATTTTAAATTTTGTTATTTTTATAGACGAATAAATTCTCAGGCAATGGCAGAAAAGACAAGATATTCAGATGAGGAGCTGCAGGAATTTAAGGATATCATCCTTAATAAGCTGGAGAAAGCAAAAAAGGATTATGAATTGCTTAAAAGCGCTATAACGCAAAGCGATAATAATGATACACAGGACACTTCTCCTACATTTAAAGTGTTGGAGGAAGGTGCTGCTACGCTTTCAAAAGAGGAATCGGGAAGACTTGCTCAACGACAATTGAAGTTTATCCAGCATTTACAAGCTGCACTGGTTCGAATTGAAAACAAAACGTACGGCATTTGTCGTGAAACCGGAAAGCTTATATCAAAAGAGAGACTGCGTGCTGTTCCTCATGCTACGCTCAGTATCGATGCGAAGCAAAAACAACGCTAATTTTTTCTTTGTTTCAGTTTATTTTAGGATAGAAAAAATACAATGATTGATGACCTGTTGTCTCAATCATTTTTTTTATGTCGCTTTTTTTAGGTATTCTAAAGTAAATATTTATTTTTGAGGGCTGAATGAATTTTATATATGTTGGTATAAATATAAAGAATGACGAGAACGCAAAAATCACTTCTGGTAATATTCCTTGTTTTACTGGTTGATCAGGTATCAAAATTTATTGTAAAAACCAACATGATGCTTGGTGAAGAAATCGCTGTGTTGGGCGACTGGTTTATCATTCATTTCACTGAAAATGATGGTATGGCTTTCGGATGGGATATTCCTGGTTCTTCTGGTAAGCTAATTCTTACGCTTTTCCGTATTGTTGCTGTTACAGCTATTGGTTTCTATCTTCGATTTTTAATCAGGCAGCACGCTCATGTTGGTCTCATCATTTGCATTTCATTAATCCTCGCCGGTGCTCTTGGCAATATCATTGACAGCATATTTTATGGCGTGATTTTTAATGACAGTCTTTACCAGGTTGCCGAATTATTTCCAGAAGAAGGTGGTTATGGAACTCTGCTGCATGGGCATGTAGTTGATATGTTTTATTTTCCGATTGTTTCAGGTCAGTATCCTGATTGGCTTCCAATATTGAAAAACCAGGAATTTCTTTTTTTCAGACCGGTTTTTAACCTTGCTGATTCATCTATATCTGTAGGTGTTATCCTGATATTAATATTCCAGAAACAGTTTTTTAAAGACCTACAATAACGTCTACTTGCCCAGTTGTTGTTTTACAACCTTGGTAATATATTTTCCTATAATATCAAACTCAATGTTTACAACAGTTCCCTTTTTAAATTCATGGAAATTGGTGATATCATAAGTATAAGGAATTATCGCGACCTGAAATGTTCTGTCTTTTGAATTAACAACAGTAAGGCTGACACCATTTACAGATACCGAACCCTTTTCCACCGTCATATAATCATCCTGAATGGGTTCATATTCAAATGTAAAATACCAACTCCCTTCCACCTCTTTCACTTCCTGGCAAACCGCCGTTTGATCGACATGGCCCTGAACAAAATGACCGTCAACCCGGGCATCCGCTTTCATGCTGCGCTCAAGATTTACCTTATCTCCAATATTCAACAAACCCAGGTTTGATTTTTCAAGCGTTTCTTTAATTGCTGTCACAGTATAGGTTTCATCATCTTTTCGGACAACAGTAAGACAAACCCCGTTGTGAGAAATGCTTTGGTCAATTTTCAATTCGTTAACAAACGAGCATTCCATGGTGATATGTAAATTCTCTTTATCTTTTTCAATGGAAACCACGGTTGCAGCCTCTTCAACAATTCCTGAAAACATATGATTTATTTTTTGTTAGGTTGCGAAATTAGATAATCTATTCTTCATGACAAAACATATGATTTGAATTAAAACACATATATTGTTAATAAAAAATTGCATTTTCATTATAACTCCAACTGCATTCATATTTTTGTTGTTTTAATATCGTTTACATTTGTACATTGTTATAAACAGAACTTAGCTTTGAATTCAAAGTATTCGTATAAAGATTTTTTACATAAAGACAAATCTTCTGATTCCGATAAAGGATATTCAGTGCTGATTGTAGATGATTTCCCTGAAAACCTGATATTTGTTGGAGATTATCTGCAACAACGTGGTATTAATGTAATGTTTGCGACCAATGGTAATGATGCATTAAAATCCATCGTTCAAAATACACCTGATTTGGTATTGTTAGATATATCAATGCCAAACATGGATGGATATGAAATCTGTAAAAAATTGAAGGAAAACCCCATAACACAGCATATTCCTGTCATTTTTTTAACTGCCAAAATTGAAACGGACGACATCCTCAAAGGATTTGAATCGGGTGGTGTTGATTATATTACCAAGCCTTTCAATTTGCTGGAACTCATGACACGGGTTAATACCCATTTGCTTTTAAAAGACAAGCATGAGAAACTGCAGGTAATGAATTCAAAACTGATTGATACAGTAAAACGCAGAACTGAAAAATTAAGAGAGGCAAATGACAGGCTTGCCAAACTTGATCGTGCAAAAAATGATTTTTTAATTCATATCAATCACCAGCTAAGAACACCGCTGAATGGCATATTAGGTTATTCGGAACTACTTACAAAATCTGAACTGCTTCCTGAACAAAGAGATTTTGTGAATGAAATAAACCGTCTTGTCAACCGATTGGTAAAATTATCGGAGAGATCACTTTTATTCACTGAACTCCGGGCTGATACCTATAAATTGAACGTCAAGCCCATCAGCATTGATCACGCCATTCAAAAATCCATTCACACCATATCTCAAAGATACAAAGAGAAAAAGATTCATATTATTAACAAAATCGGGAAAAACCCTGACTTTAAAATCATCGCTGATGAAAACCTTTTTTACAGGTGCATGAATATTGTTCTTGACAATGCGGTTAAATTTGCCCCTCAAAACGGTGAGGTTATCGTTGAAACCACCAGCAGTGAAAACAAACAAAAGGTATTGGTTTCTGACAACGGCCCGGGAATCTCAGATGAGTATAAAAATCATTTGTTTGAATTATTTGTTGCAGATAACCATGAGGAAGTTGGTAATGGTTTTGGATTGGGGCTTGCAACTGCCAAGTTAATCATGGAAATACTTTCGGCTGAAATTGATATTATTTCACCGGAAACCGGAGGAACCCGGGTGATTTTAACTTTTTACAACTGGACTCCAAGATTTGATGACAACACCAATTAACACTAA
>CAZAMT010000224.1:0-6824 GCA_964486145.1 uncultured Bacteroidales bacterium | reverse complement strand
TAACAAAGATACAAATTTATCTTTCACCTGGATTGAGCGATTTATGCAAAAAAAAATCCATACTTTTGCACATATGAATGGGTTAAAAAGATATTTGGCCATTTTAAGTGCGGTTATTTTTCTAACTGCATCCTCTGGTGTTCATATAATCGAACATTATTGCGGGGCATGTGATACGGAAGATGTGGCAATCTCCCACAATCATTCGGATAAACACCAAACTCATGGTACACCTGAATGTAATGACCAATGCAAACACAAAAATCGCCACCAAAATCATGAGCAATGTGATGTTAAATTCTTCAAAGTTGATGAGCCTTTTGTCAACCATGAAAAAAAGGATATTCACGTTCTCCCGGCAGCTATTCTTCATCCATCCAATGTATGTTTGCAAGCCCTTTATTTGGACCATTCTGAACACATTAATTCAAAAACCCCGACCGGGTTAAAAAACGAATCCCTGATTTATCAGCACTGCCAGTTATTGATCTGAAAATCAACTTTCCATCCCATTTTTCCGCTATTCATCCGTTTTTTATTAGCAAATTAAATAACATTTAAACAATGGAAAAGTTGAAATTTATAATAACAGGTATTTTTCTGGTGATGTTATCAAATCCTGCTGTCACACAGGAAATGATTCGCGGTCAGGTATTCGAAAAACATCAAGACAAATTGAAACCACTTGCAGGAGCCAATGTATATTGGCTTGGTGCAAGTAAAGGAACTATCACAGATGGTGAAGGACATTTTGAAATTGATCCTCCGGGAGATCATGCCCATTATTTGGTTTTCAGCTTTGTTGGATACAAGGCAGATACCATTCATGTTCACGATCATGATACTGGTCTGGAGGTGATACTTGGTGGAAGCAAGCACCTGGATGAAGTGGCCATAACCCACCGTAAATCCGGAAGTCATATATCCCGTAAAGATCCCATTCAAACGCATATTGTAACGGGTGAAGAACTTTGTAAAGCTGCATGTTGCAATTTATCGGAAAGTTTTGAGACGAGTGCAGCGGTTGATGTAACGTATGCTGATGCAGCTACAGGGGTAAAGCGCATCCAAATGCTGGGACTTACCGGAAGATATATTCAGATGATGACAGAAAACAATCCAAATTTTCGGGGATTGTCTAACAATTATGGCCTGGAGTACATACCGGGAACATGGATGGAATCCATCCAGATCTCAAAAGGTTCAGCATCGGTTATAAACGGATATGAATCGGTTACCGGACAAATAAATGTTGAACTAAAGAAACCGGATGTTGGTGATAAAGGATTTCTTAATGTTTTTGGCAATACCAATCAGCGGCTGGAGGCAAATGCCGGCACGCGGGTCGAACTAAATGATGCCTGGAGCACATCAATCATGGCACATGGCAGTTATATGAATAAAAAATGGGATCACAACAGCGATAATTTTCTGGATGATCCACTTGTTAAACGATATGCATTATTAAACAGGTGGAAATATAAAACCGAGCATTTTAATACCCAATTTGGAATAACCGCAACCTTTGAAGACCGGCTTGGCGGGCAATTGACCTTTGACCCCGATGCAGAACTTCTGATTTCAAACGGTTATGGAATAAACATCAACACAAACCGGCTGGATGGCTTTTTTAAATCAGGCTATATCTTTGAAAACAATGAAAATGCCAGTATTGCATTCATCAGCAATTTCACCTGGCATGAACACGACTCCCATTATGGTTTACGAACGTATCATGCAAAACAAAACAGCCTTCATACCAACCTGGTTTACCAGTCAACCTTTGGTTCTCATAATCACAGGTATAGTGCCGGGTTAAGTTACAACCGGAACCTGCTGAATGAAACCTTCAATGATGAGGATTTCAATATGAATGAAAGTGTTCCGGGTGCATTTTTCCAGTACACCATGGATTTAGAGGAAAAATTTGTAATGCTTGCCGGTATAAGAGGAGATCATCACCCGGATTTCGGATTGTTCTTTACTCCCCGATTGCATTTGAAATATGAAATCAATGAAGGTCTTTTCGTGCGATCCTCTGCAGGGAAAGGCTATCGAACACCTTATGCTATTGCTGATAACAGTTACTTGCTGGCCAGTGGAAGGGCATTTCAGTTTGAAAATAATCCTGAACTTGAAGAAGCCTGGAATTACGGTGTAAGTATTACAAAATACCTGCCTGTTTTTGAAAAGCCATTCACGGCAGTTATGGATGTGTATCGCACTGAATTTGTAAACCAGATGGTTGTTGATATCGATTCAGAGCCAAACACCGTCGTTTTCCGAAATCTCGACGGAAAATCGTTTGCTACGAATTACCAGATTGATTTGAAATACGAACCGGTTACAAACCTGGAACTGAATGCCGCTTACAGGTATTCGGATGTTAAGGTAACCATTGAGGATGTATTGCTTGAAAAAGCGTTGGTTAACAGGTTTAAAGGTTTGTTTACACTTTCATATCAAACCAACAATAAAACATGGCAGTTTGATTACAATACCCAGTGGAATGGAGATGGACGGTTACCGGGCCTTCAGGACAAAGAATTAAGGTATCCTTCCTATTTTCTGATGAGTGGACAGGTTACAAAGTTTTTCAACCTTTTAGATATTTACGCGGGTGTTGAAAATATTTCGGATTATGTACAGGATAACCCAATAATCGATGCAGAAAACCCATTTAGTGAAACATTTGATGCTGCCCAGATTTGGGGCCCAATTATGGGAAGGAGGTTTTACATTGGTTTGAGGTACAGGTTTGAGTAAAAGAACAAATTGCAATTGACATTTTTCAAATAAACCCCAACATCTGGTTTTCAAGAATCAAACTTTTATAGAAACGGGTGGTTTAGGTTTAAGGGTTTCATACCTTGTTGCAATTTGATTTTTGAATTTTGGATTTTAACTGCGTTATGTCTGAACATCATTCATTATCAGGTAAAAAGCTGCTGTGGGCTGCATTGCTAAACTTTATTATTACCGCAGCCGAAATCATAGGAGGTCTTATGTCCAACAGCCTGGCCCTGCTTTCGGATGCCTTGCATAACTTTAGCGATGGGGTAGCGGTATTTATTGCTTACGTTGCGAATAAAGTCAGTCGGCGTTCTGCTTCGGAAAAAAAGACTTTTGGTTTTAAGCGCATAGAGATTCTTGCGGCACTGTTTAATGCAGTGGTCCTGGTTGCCATCTCATTTTACCTGTTTTACGAAGCCTACAAACGTTTTCGCAATCCGGAAGAAATAAAAGCGGGGCTGATGATGATTGTAGCGGTCATCGGATTACTGGCCAATATTGCTGCCATGGTACTTCTGCGAAAAGATTCGCACCATAACCTGAACGTGAAAGCAGCTTATCTTCACTTGTTAGGGGATACCTTATCATCGGTTGCAGTTATTGTTGGTGGCATATTGATTTATTTTTTCAATATTTTCTGGATCGATCCCCTGGTAACCGTTGTTATCGGGGTCTATATTTTAAAGGAAACATTTCAAATTCTAAAAGAAACCATTGATATCCTGATGCAGTCAACCCCCTCCGAACTTAACTTACAGGCAATTAAAGCAGAAATTGAACATGTTGAACATGTTGCAAATATACATCATGTACATGCATGGAAAATAAATGAAAAAGAAATCCATTTTGATGCACATATAGATATTAAAGAAGATCTGCCACTTTTGAAACTCGAAAACCTGCGAATGGATATTGAAAGCATCCTGAAAAACAGTTTCAATGTTGCACATGTAACGATTCAGTTTGAATATGGCTGTTGTGATGATAAGAATTTGATTGCTAATGGATAAAAATCAGTCTTTCATCATTCAATAACTTGCATTCCTAAAAAAATATTAACAAAAATTTAACATTCCGATGGAAAAAAATAACTCCTTAAGTAACAATATTTTAAACAGCCCGTATGTGTTCGTTATTAGTTATACATCTAAATTTTTAGTTGATCCATTATTAAAATAGTTGTAAGTTTGTCATCCCTGAACATTTTTAACCTGATGAGAAAAAAAGAACGATTTGTCTTTGACCATAAAACCCTGACTTACATTCCCTTTGAGGAGTCCCGAAAAATAAAGATACTAAAAATACTATTTCCTTTTATCATTATACCTCTTGGAACTATTTTCGTCATCAACTTCTTAGCTCAGGATGAAGATATGTCACTGACAACAAGACTTCTGAAAAAACAACAGGAATTATATTTTGAAAAAATTGAATCACTTTCAAATTTTTCGGATTCCATTGACATGCAGCTAAGGCAAATGGAAATTCGTGATAACAAACTTTACTCTACCATCGCTGAACGAACACCATTACCATCTTCCATCAGAGATGCAGGTCACGGTGGTTCAGAAAACAACATGAACTTTTTTTCTGTTGCTGAATCGGTGTATATCAAGACGGAATCGCTATTAAGCCGTGTACGCGTGCAACAAAAGTCATTTGAAGAAATACACAAACTACTTAAAGAAAAAAAATCGCGTTGGCAGCACATGCCAGTAATACCGCCAATTGCAACCAAAGATATTACAAGAATTGGCGATGGATTTGGAAGAAGATATCATCCCATATTAAAATATTTCAGGCCGCATGAAGGCATTGATTTGATATGTGAAAAGGGTAAACCCATTCACGCTCCCGCGAATGGAATTGTGATTGAAACGCGATATTCCATTTCATTTGGGAACGTCATCAAAATCAAACACACCAACGAAATCATTACACTATATGCACATTTGAGCAAGTTTAATGTTAAAAAAGGCCAAATTGTACAACGTGGCGATGTTATCGGCTTTGCAGGCAGTACAGGTTTATCTTCCGGCAGTCATTTACATTATGAGATTCATCGAAATGGTATTCCTGTAGATCCGGAGAATTTTATTCATACATCCTTCACGCAGGAGGAATATGAACAAATATTGAGTTTGAACAAGTAACGGCTATCTGAATGACAAAAAAATCGAAAAAACGTGTGTTTGCGGGCACTGGATTATTGTTTATGTTTTTGCTTGTTCTGTTTTCATCAGACAAAATTGAAACACCTGAAGATATTGAAAAATATGTACACCCGCCTGCAAAAACTCCAACAAGAATTGATACAGTCGTAAACAATTTTTCAAGCTTCTTTCAGGCTCAAATGGACTCTTCTTTATCTCCTCCGGGAGCTGCACTCACTATTGTCGATAAAAACAGCATTGTATTTACCGGGACTTATGGAGTGAAGGAAATGAATACAACAGATTCCATTGATGAACACACGGTCTTTCGGCTGGCATCTGTTTCAAAGGGTTTCGCTTCGTTCCTCACCGCATTGATGATTGAAGATGGAAAAATTGACTGGGATGATCCGGTGAAAAAATATTTACCCGAACTTGCATTGAAAGACAGCTCGAACACCGAGGAAATAACCATCAGGCACCTGCTCAATCATACTTCAGGACTGGTACCCCACGCATACGATGATCGCATTGAAGACGGAACAACTTTTGAAGACATTATTCCTGAACTGCGAAACGTTGATATTTGTTGCCCTTCCGGAAAAGTGTACGGTTATCAGAATGTTGTTTATAGTCTGATTTCGCCGATCATTGAAAAGGCCACGAACCGTTCATTCGAAACACTGATGGAAGAAAGGGTTTTCGCCCCCCTATCCATGCATAATGCATCAGTTGGTTACACCGATTTTCTTAATTCAGGAAATTTTGCAAAACCACACCTTTGGATTTCGAGCAACTGGCAGACATCATCCATTGATGAAAATTATTATCACCTGATTCCCGCTGCAGGGGTTAATGCCAGTATTTGTGACATGGCAGTATGGTTGATAACATTGCTCAACGGCTATCCCGAAGTGGTAGCTAATGAAACATTAAACCAGTTGTTTGAACCGTCCGTGCAAACAGCATTAAAATGGAGTTACACGAGGTATTGGGACGAAAAACTTGAAAAAAAGTACTACGGCCTGGGTTGGAGAATTTATGAATATAACGATAAAAAAATCGTTTATCACGGGGGATATGTCAAAGGATATCGGTCGGAAATTGCCTTTTGCCCGGATGAAGGCATTGGAATGGCCGTGCTCATGAATTCAACAAGCCAACTTGCAAATCAGAGTGTTCCTAAGTTTTTTCATATGTATTTTAACAACCGGTAAATGAAAACATTAACGAGAGCAGAAGAACAACTGATGCACAACCTTTGGAAAATTGAAAAAGGGGTGTTAAAAGAAATCGTGGATCAGTTTCCGGAACCTAAACCTGCTACATCCACAGTTGGAACAGTCATACGAAATCTGGTGAAAAAAAAATTTATTGCCTTTGAACGATATGGTAAGGTTAATTTATATTATCCCCGAATCGAAAAAAATGAATACTTTAAGATTCAATTCAATGGATTGATGAATGATTACTTTAATAATTCTATAAAAAAATTTGCCTCGTTTTTTTCAACCGATACTAACCTGAATCTCACTGAGCTTGAGGAGATAAAATACATCATTGAAGATGAAATAAAAAAGAAGAAATTGAATGGTTGAAATTTTCAAATACCTTTTTTTCAGCCTTTATTCTTTCGGTTTTGTATGTATATTACATCCTTTTTCTGAAAAAGTCTGTAGATAGTAGAATTCAGAGAATCTATTTAATCAGCGTATATTATATTTCTTTTGTCATTCCATTCATTCACATACCCGTGTCCATTTCATTTTCAACTCCAATGGATTCCATAATTCAGCCTGCATTCATGTACGTTTCTGCTAAAGCAGAAAAATTATCATCTGATGAGAATTATTTATATACTATACCTTCGCTGTTTTA
>CAZAMT010000223.1:0-6846 GCA_964486145.1 uncultured Bacteroidales bacterium | reverse complement strand
CAAATTGAGCGATTCTAACTAAAGACAAGAAAATTGCACGTTATTTTCATCGGCCGGATGCCGATGATGTGACCTTGGGCTCCACAAACAGGTACGGTGGTTTTGGTATTTATCATCACGACCTTTGCATGTCAAAAGCACGCATGTTGAAAAATGTAACAATGAACAACACCAAAAAATTTTTGAAAAATCTATGGAATACCTTTGTAATATTCAACTTCATTACCTGACAAATGCTCAACCTTAGCGAACAAAGTATGCTGCTCGTCAGGTGTTAATTTTTTAAAACTGTTTACAATGTTAATTTTCTCTTTGAGCATTTCCGGTGTTTTTGGTCCTGTTACCAATACATCATTGGGTATAGCCAATGCATAAGTTATGGCATCTTTCACCGAAACATGATCCATAACGGTGTCGGTTGATTCTCTTCTACCGTCAAATCCTCTTCCAAAGAAAGCACCACCGGCAAGTGTCTTCATCGCAATTACCCCCATTTTCTTTTGCTTCAGTACCGGAAGCACATTGTCAATGTAGCTGTCATAGCCCCTATCCAGCACGTTGATAGGCATCATACAAACTTCAGGCACATCTGAAATTTCGAGAAGGCGCAAATGTGCTTCTGTCATTGTATGACCGGAGAAACCAATGTGTTTAATTTTCCCTTCTTCCTTTGCTTTAAGCATGTAATCTACCACACCGTTGTTCAGTCGCTTTTCTACATCATCTTTAGAATTTACCGCGTGCATGAGCCATAAATCGAGGTGATCGGTTTTCATTCTGCGCAGGGAACCTTCAAGATGCTCGCGGGCTGTTTTCTCATCACGTGCCCTGGTCTTTGTCATCAAAAAAATTTCATCTCTGTATTTGGGCGTAAGCACTTTTCCATATGTTTCCTCACTGCCACCTTTTTGATATGATTCTGCTGTGTCAAAAAAACGTATACCGCTTTCAATGGCCATGTCAACTGTTTCCTGTGCCATATTTAACTCCATACGACCCACATGGAATCCTCCAAGGCCGAGTATGGTGACTTTTTCACCCGTTGATCCCAGCGATTTCAGGGGCATCATTGTTCCCCACTTATCTGTTTGTTCATCAGCAAAAAGTCTGAAGGATGGCAATGTAAGTGCAAGACCGGTTCCGGCTATGGTTTTAATAAACTGTCTTCTGTTACTCATGGTATTTTTATTTGCAAAACAATAAATAAACAACACAGTTCAATTTCCCGATGTTATTCTTCCACCATTTGCGCTCCAATGGCTGAAATCTTATCCATCAGTTTATCAGCCTCCGCATACTTTTGGTCAGATGCTTTCCGGTTTACCTTTGATAATTCAAATGCTTCTTTCATCAGTTTCTGGTACTTTTTCTGAAGTTTCTCTGTTTCTGATCTCTTTCCAAATAATTTAATCATGATTTTACAATTTATTGGTTTATAAATAATTGACCTAACATTTTATATCTATATGAAAATATTTTTCCAAGTTGGTGTTTTATAAAAATCCGGTGAGCTGCCTTCCCGATAATTGAACCGGGAATTTTATATGAAACCCGATCTGTCATCAACACCCCGTTTTTTGTTTCTTCAAAATGATGTTCATGATGCCACATTCGATAGGGCCCAAACCTTTGTTCATCAACAAAATACTTAAAATCCTTCACGTGGGTTATTTCAGTTATCCATTTACTTTTAATCCCCGGAAATAAACCAATCTGATAACTAATGATCTGACCTTCATACATCTTTGCCGAATTACTTGATGTAATAACAAAACCCATGTGCTGCGGGGTTATTTTTGCAAGATTCTCAGGAGTAGAAAAAAATTCCCATGCTTTCTTTAAATCCAGAGGTAACTCCTGTTTTACAAGTAATGTGTAAATTCCTGAATGGTATTTTATGTTGATATTTTCCGAATCCATTTTAATACTTTGATGGTTATGATTGTTGCACAATATAAACTTCAATCAACACATTTTGTTTAAATATAATTCATAATTATTAAACAATTTATTTTAACCCCGCGATATACCGTAATATAAGAAGCTGCATCAATAAATGAGTACTACCTTCACTTTAGTTTAACCATATGTTAATAATTGCGTAGAAAGATGTTGCAAAAGAATATTGGAGCTGAGGAGTTTTAAAACCTAACATTATTTAACGTATGAGCATCAGATCAAACGTAAGCATACGCAAAAAAATCATCGTATACATCTTTTTGTTTCTAATCTTATTTACCGGTATTGCGTTGGTTTCAATGTATTTCCTGTCAAGAAGTAAACAGAGTGAAGATCTCAGTAAAAATGCCCTGCGAATGAAATCAATGGTTCAAAACCTTATCATTTTTGAAAATCAAATACTTACACAGGATATCGTTGATGAAAGTTTTTACGAAAACCATACAAGCGAGAATCTTGAAAATTTCAGATCAGAATACGAACAAATGATTCTTGAAATTAATGACATCTTTCAAAAAGACAATTTGTTGGTATTGGACAGCACCGCGATTTATGACCTGTCACAACGAATTGAAAATTATAAATTGTCTGTTGATACGCTTATAAATAAATTATGGGAAAAAGGGTTTAAAGATTTTGGAATCATTGGTGAATTTCGTTCATCGGTGCACCAGGCAGAGGATTATTTATCGGCTGCTGAGAGCGAAATTCTTAGAAATTACATGTTGACGATGCGAAGGCATGAAAAAGATTTCTTGCTACGAATGGATTTTAAATATGTAAACAACTTCAGAAATACATATGATTCATTTATGATGGAGCTTCAAAACAATCCAAATCCAATATTTGTTGAAGAGCTTACATCTTTGATTGATAACTATGCTCAACAGTTTTATCAACTGGTTAATTTGCAAATGGAAATAAGTGCAAGTAATAACGGGCTGCAGGAACGGGTTAATACGAATGCTTTGGAAATAATCCCTGTTTTAAATCACATCATACAGGTGACTGATAAACACAGGAGTAATATGCTTCTGAACATGAAAATTAGCCTGATGGCATTACTCATTTTAACTGCATTTTTGGTAACGTTTTTACTTTTGCGTTTACTATTTGACATCACAAAGCCAATAAATTTGCTGGTGCATCGGATCTCGATTCTTAGTAAAGGGGTTATTTCTGAAAAACAGGTTGAAATAACAGGCAATAAAGAAATTGTGAGCATGGTAAATGCCTTGAACAATCTTATCATGGGATTACGAAAATCGGCAGATTTCGCGAACGATATCAGCAATGAAAAATATGATACTGATTTTAAGCCCTTAAGTGATAAAGACCAACTTGGAAAGTCATTGCTTGAAATGCGGGAAAACTTGTTACAGGCGGCAGAGGAATCGGAAAAACAGAGAGAAATAGAAAATAAGCAAAACTGGATCAACTCAGGTAGCGCAAAATTCGCGGATATCCTGAATCAAAACTATTCGGATACTTCTGAATTTGCATTTAATATCATCAGCAATCTTGTTAAATACCTGGATGCCAATCAGGGTGGCATGTTCTTAATTAACGATGATAACCCGAACGATGTGTACCTCGAATTAAAATCGGCTTTTGCTTATAATCGTCGAAAATTTTTAGAAAAACGCATCGAAATAGGTGAAGGTTTTGTTGGTACTTGTGTATTGGAAAAAAGCATTATTTACCGGACTGAAATACCACAGGACTATCTCACCATCACTTCTGGTTTGGGTGATGCAAATCCGAAAGTTTTGCTAATCGTACCACTTGTACTTGATAATAACTACTACGGTGCTATGGAGATAGCTTCGTTTCATGAAATCAAAGATTACGAGCTTGAATTCATCCGGAAAATCTCAGAAACCATTGCATCAACCATTTCAGCGGTAAAAAGCAAGGAACGTACGGAAAAATTACTGGAAACAACCAGGGAACAGGCTGAGCAAATTACACAAACGGAAGAGGAGATGCGGCAAAACATGGAAGAACTGCAAGCTACCCAGGAAGAAATGGCCAGAAAGCAGGGGGAACTGGAAAAACGAAAACTATTGATGGAAAACCTGTTGGACACCATCCCATTGCCTATATTCGTAAAAGATGAGAAAAAACGTTATTACCTGGTGAATAAGGAAGAAATTGCATTGTTTAAAATGCCTAAAGATAAAATTATTGGTAAAACAGAGGAAGACCTGGTACAGGATAAATCATCGGTTCATACAGCAAATGTTTCCGACGATAAAGTACTGACAGAAAAAACAAAGGTAGATCTGCCGGAGCAAAAAATAAAATTAAACAATGGCATTGAAAAAATATTCAAAACCATCAAAGTTCCATTTACCAATAATATTACCAACAGTACCAATTTACTCGGAATTTCTCTTGAGATAACTGATAATCAATGCGAAAAACAGCTCACTGAAGCTCGCGAAAAGATTGACGATCTAACCCAACAGTTGAATAATCTCACAAGCAATACTTGATTTGAATTTGCCAGCGCCTTTTAGTACCTGTGCGAAATCCAAAGTGCCTGATGAGAAAACTACAAGTTTAACCTTGCGAAGTCAGAAAAAGCGGAATTTACTCATGTAAATGAGTATTTTTCTGATAAGTATATCGAAGAAATTATAGTTTTCGCGCAGACTCTATTTAAAAGATTTCACGAACTCAATCATCAGGGTTGCATAATCTTCGAATTCTGTTAATGGCAATGTTTCGTGCCTGTCAAAAACATCGTGGTAAGCCTGAATACCTCCTCTGGTGTAAATGTAGAAGCAGGGTACGTTCCGCCTGTCAAACGGGCAATGATCACTGTTGCAAGCTTCACCCCTTTTTTTTATGTCTGGTAATAATTGCAGGCTGTCATTTAAAGACAATAAGCGGTTAAACGGGCCGGGATTCTTGGTGGCATTCACCACGGTAATTCCTTCCCCGCCTGTGCCTGCCAAATCAAAATTTATTAAAAACTTGACCATTGATAGGTCGATGGGTGAATTTTCAACAAAATATTGAGACCCCAGCAAGCCAAGTTCTTCAGCACCAAATGCAACAAATAACATGTCATATTTTACCGGAGAATTTTTAAAATGACGTGCTATACTTAACATCATTGCAATACCGCTGGCATTGTCATTGGCTCCTGGAAATACCGTGTTGTTTCCCATCATTCCGAGATGGTCATAATGAGCCGTGAACACAATGGTTGAATCTGAATGATGACCATTTATTTTTCCAATCACATTTTTGACCGGGTAATCGGAATGAAACAGGGCGTCTATCTCAATGTCAACAGACTTAATTTCAGCAACATTCAATATGGATTTTACCGTAAAAACCGGCCGGAACAGTTGAACCCGGCTTACTCCCCAGGTCAATTTATCATTGGTACATATCAACAAGGCTTTATGCAAAGCTGACTGACTGAATTTTAAGAAATTCAGTTGTTCCCTGACAGTATTTTCGTCAATGGATCTTAAATCCACCACCGCTACGACATTGCCCAGAGATGCGACAACTTCATCAAAGGAATCCTTGTTTAGCAATTCATTTTTGCTGATAATCCGGATGCTTTTAGTCTTAATATTTGCTGATGGTGATGACGGATCAACCAGATAATCCTTCCCCGGCTTGAGCATTTGACCATCAATGGTAAGCTGCATTTTTCGGGGAAACGTGTTCACAGAAACTTGAAAGGCGGGCTTTGAAATAATTTCCAAATCCATTGCTTTCATCTCCTCCTCAATAAAACTGGCTGCCAGATCAGATCCATTCTGCACATACCCCCTGCCATGAAATGCTTCCGAAGCCAGGGTTTTTACAATCCGGGAAGCATACGCTTTATGCTGGCTATGTACCGGACTACTTATCAGGATAACAACAAGTAAAAATACAATCCTTCTCATCGATATAAATTTTTTTTTCATAAAGGTTTTGTCAGCAAAATAAGGGAATACCTCAGTTATCAACAAAAGTATTTGCATTGTGTTGATAAAAACACCTTCCGAAATTATACTTATCATTGATAAATTTAAAATCTTTGATTACCAATTAAAAAACCTGTTACCTGATAAAATCATGGAAAAATTTGTCGACACCACCGAATGGCCCAAAACTGCAAGTGCAAGAATTGCCCGTGGTAAATACTTTGACGAATCAAAAAAAGCAATGGTTTTCAATGCAGTACGTGTAATTAATAAAAGAAAGGGCCGCTATGTTTACGACCTGTATCTTAACAATTCATTGTATCAGGCAAATGTGAACCCGCTGTTTCTTGAATTTGAGGATCAGTAGGGCAACATCTCAAAGGGAAGGGCAACCATTTCTTTAAATTCATTTCCTGTATCGATGATATCTTCATCGTCGGTGTCAAAATACCATACAATCTTTATATTTTTACCACTATGAAACATGTTGTCCAGTTGCATAATTATATCCTGGATAACTTTTGAAGAAGCAGTATTAAAATAGTATAGTTTAAAAATAAAAGCTTTTTCGTTTGCGTTGTTGGGCACTTCTGTAAATTCATCAAGCCATGAAAATACTGGTTTATAGAATTCTATAACGTTTTCCGGAAGAGATCTGCCACTTATTACATACGTATCTTCTTCCGTATTAAAAATAATCTCAGGCGTGTCTTCAGTGCCTTTCAGGTATAATGTTTTCATGTGTTTATAATAATTAAGTTACCAAGTTATTGAGTTAATTAAGTTATTGAGTTTATCCGGTAGTTCGTTGTAGAAGAACCTTTAATAATCATGGTCTGTTTCATGTGTTTAAAATTTGTTACCATAACATAAATTTGGCACTTACTTTAATTGTGGTCGTGCTTGCTCCGCTGAAGCTATGCGAAAGCGCAGTGTGCCTCAGTAATTA
>CAZAMT010000222.1:0-6864 GCA_964486145.1 uncultured Bacteroidales bacterium | reverse complement strand
CAGTAATTATCTCAGATAACTTGTCCGACAATTGGCGGATGGTCTGTTTCATATTCTAAATTGTTTCTAAGTATCAAATCAACAGCAAAAAATAATAATTTGTTTTCAATTTAAATAGGATTTTTTACCAATCAACGATTTTACTTATGGTTTCGGATTGTTCTATTTGACGAATCCTGGATATTCTTCCAAATTCTAACCAAGTATTTTTATCATGTCGGAATGCCTGAATCGAAAATTTGTCACCAATATCTAAATAAAATTCAGTGATTGAGAAAACTTCGTCCGGCATGTGTTCAAGCATGTGTGTTGAAATGATATGCAGACCGCTGAAACCAGCATCGAAAGAATATGATTTTCTTTCGCCCGTAAATTTCAATTCGCCGGTTTGGTTATCTCTCCAACCAGCTAAGCGCCCACTGTCATCGAAAAGCAAACTGCGGCTGGTTTCTCTGTCTTTAACTGCAAGTGTTACATCTGCCTTTGACTGGCGATGGGCTTGAATAAATTCGCACAGGTCGACATTGGTAATAACATCCGAAGCCATAAGAAGAAAATCATCCTCTCCCTTAAAAAACCATGAAGCTTTTTTTATTGCACCGCCTGTATCAAGAAGTTTGTCTCTTTCATCCGAAAATTCAATGTGAAGATCGAGGTAATTTTGTTTCTCAATAAATGCAACAATTTGCTCCGCGTGGTGATGGATGTTGATAATGATTTCCCGGATTCCAGATTTGCGCAAGTAACATATTGCATAGTCCAGCAAAGGCCGGTCGTGCACCTGCAACAATGCTTTTGGGATTTTATCTGTAATGGGGCGAAGCCGGGAACCAATGCCGGCAGCAAGTATCATTCCTTTCATCGGAGATTATATTTTTACCGGTTTACATAGTTTTTTTTCCTTTTTTGCCTTTGCGCCACATGATTTGCAGGTAAATTTCACTTCTTTTTTCCGTTCTTTTTTTCTGTCCTTATCAGACATCTTGCACATTGTTTTGCTCATAAAGTTTTAAGATTCAGAGTTCAAATTTATAGGGGTATAATTCAACTTTGGACATGACCGGGTAATTCCAAATGTTGTATCTTAACATAAATGTTGTTGCGATGGTTCAAATGTTTCTTCAATTGCTCGGCAGAATAAACAGACCGATGCTGTCCTCCCGTGCAGCCAAAGGAAACCATGAGGTTTGAAAAATTTCGTTCAAGATAATTTTCTACTGTTTTATCAATAATTGCAAAAGCATGATTGAGAAATTCTTCTACTTCTACAGATTTTTCAAGAAATTGAATTACTGATTGATCTTTACCTGTCAAAGTTTTGTATTCACTATATCTTCCCGGGTTTGGCAGGCTTCGGCAATCGAACATAAACCCACCTCCGTTTCCGGTTAAATCAAGAGGTTTTTGCTTTTTATATGAAAAACTTACAACGGTTACAGTAAGTTTTTTATCCAGTGTTGCATGGTATTTTAATTGCTTAATATTATTAAGCTGTTCAGCACATCTGTTGAGTTCAGAAAGATCAATGACACCTGAGAGTTTTTGAAGAATATGATTCAGATTATCTATTCCTTTTGGTATGCTTTGTATGAACAATGCTTTTTGTTCATGCAATCCCCTGAATCCGTAGGCACCCAATGCTTGTAAAATTCTCATGAGCGCATAGCCGTAATAAATTTTTCCAAAGGACTTCTCCCGGATTTTATGGTATCGCGAAATTTCTGCCATGTAAAACTGAAGCAGGTGCTGACGTAGTGTATTTGGCAGGTTCGTTTTTGATTCAAAGAGGATGGAAGCCAGATCATACTGTGGAGCACCTTTTCGTCCACCGTGGTAGTCGATAAAATATGGAAGATTATGATGTATCATAATGTTTCGCGACTGAAAATCACGATACATGAAAAAGTCGGTATTTGTTTGAAGAAGAAACGGAATTAGTTTCTGAAAATCATCTTCCAGTTTTTGTTCATCAAACAGTACGTGCATAAATTTCAGGAAATTGTATTTAAAATAATTCAAATCCCATTGCATCGATTGCGCATCAAAAGCTGGCCGTGGATAACAAAGGGAATAATCAAGCCCTTCATTACCCAGCACCTGGAATTTCACAAGTTCCCGTAAAACATCTTCATATAGTTTTCGGTTTTCATCGGTATCCATAATGACGGAATCTCTTCTGAACAAGAATTGATGCAATGTTACATCACCCAAATCCTGTAAAAGATAACATTTTGAACCCGCGTTAATCCCGTAAATTCCGGGTACATGAAGTCCCTTTGACAGAAAATGGCTGGTAAACGACAAAAAGGCTTTGTTTTCACGAATATCTTCATTCCATGCGGCGATCGCCGTATTTCTGTCATCAGAACAACGAAAATATTTCCGGTATGAGCCGGATGAAGGCAAGAGAGATATTTCTTTTGGTGAATTACTGCTCCATTTTGTAAACAATTCCGATATTTTTTCCGTAATCTCTTTCATGCTGGCAATAATGATTTTAGCGAAAATATAATAATTGTTTATCAGTATCCTTTATTTTATGGTGAAACTTTTTATTACCCGTGAAACCTTTCGTAACTTTGACCTCAATGCCTGTTTGAAATTTCCGGTAGTTTGAATTGTTATAATATAACTTTTAAAAAGAAAAAATTACATGAGACTCGAAATTTATGATGCCAATAAACTTAATTTCGTGGAGTTGAATACCACCGGAGACAATGATAATTACATACGTTGCGATGAAGCATCCCGATTTGTTGATATGGAGGTTTTTAATATATACGCCCATTGTTTTGAAGAAGCAAATAAATTGTATGAATATTATGAACCTACAAAATATAATTCCAGAAAAATTGTACCCCTCCGGAATGCTTTGCTTGAGAATCTTGAAAACCTGAATAAAATTGATTCAAAAGAACTATTTGTTGAATTTATCGGTAATATTTTTTTAGGCAAGGAATTTATTCTTTCTCTTGAAAAAATTGATAAAACCTGGGATGAAAACTGGGGAACATACATCGTAAAACTCAGGGATATAAATCTTGAAATCATTGAAGTAACTGAAGATTGTATTGAGAATGAAAAAATTCTCTGGGTTGTTGGTTACTAAGAATTTTTATGCTCCTCATCCACAGCCTTCACAACATTGAACTTTTTATCACCAATAATTTCATTATCCATCCAAACGGTAATTTGCCAGGTTCCTGTTTTTTCGTCAACAGGTTCCCAAATGCTGTCGCCGATAAAAAATTGATGGTTGTTGGTCCGCACAAAATATTCACCTTCCAAATCAGGCATGTCATTTCCATTTAGGTCTTTTATAGGCGGATGTGCAATCCGGTATTGTAAGGTTTTACCTTTGCCTTTTTTGAAATCAAGAATAAAACCGAACTCCTCATCTTTAATTGCCGGAATTTTATCGGTTACCTGTTTCAGTTTCGGAAGGTTTTTATCGCTTTTATCCCATTTCGTGTATCGCCCATAACTAAGCATTCGTACCTGTGTTTTCTTTTTTGCCATCCTTTACCTCATACTTTTTTAAGTATTTGACATATGCTGTTATCTTTGCACTTTATTTTCCGGATTCGCTTGATACAATACATACAAATATAGTGAAAGACCGAACAAAAGGAATATTGTATGCTTCTGCCACAGCACTTTTATGGGGATTTTTGGCCATTGTTTTAAAAGCCTCATTAGCGGACATAGACCCCGTCACCATCACCTGGTTTCGATTTGCCATTGCTTTTGTGCTTCTTGCGGTTTTTATGTCTGTTTCAAAACCATCGTATTTCAAGATTGTTCGTCGCCCACCCTGGCTGCTTATTTTTGCTGCATTGGCCCTGGGGCTTAATTACCTGGGTTTCATTACCGGCATTCATTATACCACACCCAGCAATGCCCAGGTGTTTATCCAAACCGGGCCCATTTTGCTGGCATTGTCAGGAATATTTATTTACAAAGAAAAATTGAAACCCATGCAACTGGCCGGTTTGCTATTTGCTGTTGCCGGTTTAATTACTTTCTATTCCGAACAACTAAAGATTATTTCCTTTGAGGATGTCCTGTACAACAAGGGTGTTCTCTGGGTATTGTTTGGTGCAGTTTCATGGGCAACGTATGCCAATCTTCAGAAAAACCTTGTGAAATCATACCCAACCAATCAGCTCAACCTGGTGATATACGGACTACCCGCTTTACTGTACACTCCGTTTATTGATCTCGAACCTGTTCAGTCTATTTCGCTTGCTTACTGGTTGGCAATCATTTTTCTTGGTGTAAATACACTTGTTGCATACACTTGCATGTCACAAGCTTTAAAATATGTTGAAGCAAATATTGTAAGTGTCATTATTACGGTTAATCCCATCATTACTTTTGTTGTAATGGGAATTTTAACGGGGATGGAAGTAACATGGATGGTTCCCGAACATTTTACGATGACCAGTATTTTTGGGGCTTTGATGGTGCTCAGTGGTGCAGGAATGACCATCTTTTTCTCGCGAAACAGACATCGAAAATGGTCAGGCCAGAATAGGAGCTGATCCTATCAGTTCATCATCCCTGTACCAGGCGGCAAATTGCCCTGCTGCAATTCCTCGTTGCTTTTTGTTAAAAACAATGTACAGCATATCTGTTTCACGAATGAGCATGGCTTTTTGCAAAGGTTGCCTGTAACGGATGCGCACGTTGTATTCTGCCGTTTCTCCGGGTTTCAGTTTAGAATCATTACGTATCCAGTGTTCTTCCTGTGGATGTATTGTCAATCCTTTGCGGTAAAGGCCGGGATGTTCTTTGCCTAATCCGGTATACAACAGGTTTTTATCAACATCAACACCAATAACAAACGAGGGTTTTGGCCGTCCGCCGATGTTTAATCCCTTGTTCTGTCCAATGGTAAAAAAGTGTGCACCATTATGCAATCCTACCTGGGTTCCAATGGCTGGGTTTAACAAATATGGTTTGCACACATCAATGGGAGCAACGGGTTCAGTTGGTATAGCTCCGTTCACCTTGAAATAATTCCCGGGAACTTCGATAATGCGACCTTTTTTCGGCTTTAATTTTTGCTGTAAAAATGTTGGCAAATCTACTTTACCAACAAAACATATTCCCTGGGAGTCTTTTTTCTCAGCAGTAGCCAAACCTTGTTCTTCTGCTATTTTTCGCACCTCGTGCTTATGCATAGAACCAATTGGAAAAATAACCTTACTCAATTGTTGTTGGTTTACCTGGCATAAGAAATAACTTTGATCCTTGTTCGGGTCTTTGCCTGATAGCAGGCGATGAATCGTTTCTCCCTGAATCTTAACAGTTTCTTTTCTGCAATAATGCCCGGTTGCAATATAATCAGCACCAAGTTTCAGAGCTTCGTCTATAAATAAATCAAACTTAATTTCCCTGTTGCACAACACATCAGGATTTGGTGTACGTCCCTGTTTATATTCTTCAAACATATAGTCTACCACCCGCTTTCGGTACGGTTTGCTCAGATCCACGGTATGAAGTTTGATTCCAAGCTTCCGTGCAACCAACCTGGCAAATAACAAATCATCATCCCACGGACAATCTCCTTCAAGTGTACCGGTTGTATCATGCCAGTTGATCATAAACAACCCCACCACGTCATATCCCTGCTTTTTTAGCAGATATGCGGCAACACTTGAATCGACCCCACCGGATATTCCAACGATAACCCGCTTCATTTTCAATGATTTAATATTCAATATTTTCCGGCAAAGGTATGAAATTTCGTTGGGTTCTTCCAATCTTTTAAAACGCTGGTAGAGATATGGAAATCTTAACTACAGCAAGCAATATCAGGGAAATGTATTATTGGAAAAAAATAATGAGTCCGGTCTAAAAAGCTACCTTACCCCTAAATCCCCTAAAGAGGACTTCTTCAAACTGCTGATTTGTATCATAAAGGGCCTGTTATTGAATTCCTGTTTTTTCTTTTGCAAATATTCAAGAATGTTTTTTTCGTTTTCCTCACTCAGAGAAGCCGGGAAATTCGGACACAAAACTTTATCCGGCCATATTTTAAGTGCCTCTTCAACCGGTACATCTTCTGCCATTTCAGCAAAAGAGAATGATTCAACAACGTTAAATGGTGATTTCGCAATTTGATTCTTTATGCCTTGTGTTCTTCCATCGATATGGACTACATACAATTTTCCATTCTTTTTACATTGTTCTCCATGTTTTTTATAAAATGGCAACACATATTTTTCGTAAAGATCTGGTGGTGTCATAACATCAGGAAAAGAATATCAAATATACTGGTTTTACTGATTTTGGTTCTCATTTTTTTCGATTGAATAATTATTTGCTAATCAATTTCGTTCAATTAAGGATTTTAATACTTTACTTTTTTTGACGTTGTCAGGTGCTTCGCACGCTGACAAGTCTGCTGCACGTTCCACCTGTCAACGTCGATAGACTTGACAGCATGAACTACGCGAATTAATTTGTTAATTCAAATTTTACAACCGTATTGATCTTATCAGGGACAGGAAATGTCCACTGAGGGGGATGACCAAGATTAAAAAAGATATCATCTTCATCAATATAAGAGCGTTCGCCATGCCAGTAAGGGCCAATAAAAACCTGTCGCCCGTCGAAAACCAGCCGGGCGTTTTCAATTTTATCCTTCATGCCTTTCATGTAATACTGACCGATATTGGAACCCAGAATATGGGCATACAATGTATCCTCTTTCATGGTAAATCTTCCCCACTCGGGTTTTGGGAACGGCGCCGGACCACAGCCGTAAATGCTTTCACCGTTCAAATCCATCCAGTCTCCCACTTCAGAAAGTATTTCGAGCGACCAGTCGGGGATATTTCCCTTAGCATCCGGTCC
>CAZAMT010000221.1:0-6875 GCA_964486145.1 uncultured Bacteroidales bacterium | reverse complement strand
TCGGAAAAGCCATTGCCATAGAAATGGCAGGAGAAGGAGCAAATGTTGTTGTCAACTATATTGCAGATGCAGACAACGCCCAAAAGGTGGTGGATGCCACAAAAGACGCAGGTGGCAACGCCATAAAATTCCTTTGGGGCACACCGGAATGACCCGGAAAGCAGCCCTTGAATAAGGGTATAAAATTCTGGAAGCAAAAATGCCCATGAGCCAGGTAGCCAGGGCCAAAGAAAAAGGCGAAACCAATGGAATGATGCACGTAATTGTTAATGCTGAAAATCAGCGAATTCTCGGTGCAGCCATTCTGGGCGTGGGCGGCGATGAAATCATCATCAGCATTTAACAAATTATGTATGCAGATGTTCCTTACTCCGTGCTGCAAAATGTGGTCATTTCCCATCCCTCCGTTTTGGAGTTGCTGCCTACTCTGCTGGAAGGGTTGAAAGAAGTATGAATTTTCAGGCTCTGACACCTTCCGGTAAATTCAACTTAAAACTATTTGCATTTATCAAAGCAAATGCTTAGTTTAGTTTTAAATTGAATTTTATGCCGCGAAACAAAACATACAGCGATGATTTGGTACTCGAAAAAGCGATGAACGTTTTTTGGATACACGGATACGAATCTACTTCGGTACGGCTGCTCGAAAAAGAGATGGGCATCAACCAGTTTTCCATTTATGCATCCTTCAAAAATAAAAAGAACCTGTTTATAAATGCATTGCGCAAATACCGAGAGTTTGTAATCATAAACCGGTTTCAACCTTTGTTGCAGGAAGGCGCCGGACTGGCAGAACTGGAAAGTTTTTTAAGAAATGCAACGGTTGCCCGGCGTAGCAAAGACGACAGAAGGGGTTGCCTGGTGGTAAACACGGCCGGCGAACTGGGTGAAAAAGATCCGGAAATTGCCCGCGAACTGAACCTTTATTACGATTTTGTCCGGAATATGATTTTGAAGGTGTTGAAAAATGCTGTAAATAAAAGTGAAATCCCGGCAAACACGGATATTGAAAAGCAAGCCGGTTTTTTTCTTGGCGTAATGCAGGGAATTTCTGTAGCCGGTAAAACCATGAACAAAAACCAGTTGAAAGATTTTGTTGAAGTGGCATTGAACCAGATAAAATAATTTTTTTAATCATATTCAAAGCACATGCTTAGAATAAAATACACAAGTAATAATTATGATACAATTTAAATTGCACACACTCGAAACAGCTCCGGAGGGTTCAAAGGAAATTCTTGAAGGAGCTCAAAATCAAAACGGGTTTATCCCAAATCTTTATGCAATTATGGCTGAATCACCGGAAGTTTTAAAAGCTTACCACCAGATGAACCAGCTTTTTACCGAAACTTCTTTCAGTCAGGAAGAAAAGAACATAGTTTGGTTAACCGTGAGTTACAACAACAGTTGTCATTATTGTATGACCATTCATTCCATGATGGCCAAAATGTTTAAATTGTCCGATGAAATGATTGAAGCCCTTCGTACAGGAGAACCGCTTAACGATACCAAATTACAGGCGTTGAGAAAATTCACCAATACGATGGTAGAAAAACGTGGCTGGGCGTCGGAAGAAGAAGTACAGGAATTCCTGGATGCAGGCTACTCCCGCAAAAATGCACTGGAACTAATAGTGGGCATAGGGCAAAAAATTATCAGTAATTATGTAAACCACATTGCGCACACCCCGCTTGACGAGCAAATTAATGATTTTAAATGGAAAGCATCTTCAAAATAAATAATTATGAAAATCAGAATTTTACTAACCATTTTTTCTGCTATTTTATTTATCGGAACAACAAACGTTATGGCTCAGGAAGAGAAGCAACAAAATTCAACAAACAAGCTGGTAATCGTATGGACCAGCGACGATCCGTATGTAGCCGAACGTGTTGCGCTTATGTACACACACGCAGCAAAAACCGCCGGCTGGTTCGGCGAAGTAACTTTAATTATCTGGGGGCCATCGGCAAAGTTAACCGCCGAGAACCTGAAAATTCAGGAAAAACTGAAAGCCATGCAAACGGACGGCGTGGAAATTAAAGCCTGTATTGTATGTGCTACTTCGTATGGAGTAGATGAAAAACTGAAATTACTAGGATTTGAGGTAAAAGGTATGGGCAAACCTTTGACTGATTATTTAAAAGGAGGGGCAAAGGTACTTACATTTTAGTAAAACTATCCCAAAATCACCTGTATTGGCCAGGCACATTGGATCACATTAACAGTTGTAATATTTAAAGAAATATAGGATTAAACTGGTACATCATTGTTTTAATGAATAAAAAGTATGTGCCTGGTATGAACTTAAAACAGATACCTGATGGGAATTATTACAAAATCAATAGTCACCTGCCCATTATGTGGCTTTGCTAAAACTGAGGAAATGCCAATGGATAGTTGTCAATTCTTCTATCAATGTGAAAAATGCAACACTGTTTTATGTCCGAATGAAGGTGATTGCTGTGTATATTGTTCGTTTGGCTCGGTAAAATGTCCTTCAAAGCAAGGGTAATAGGCAACCTAAATGTGGGAATAACATATTCTGTAAAAGGTTTTGTTTATTATTCCAAAACAAATATATCCCTGAGTTCTTTTTGTTTAACAGGTTAGCTATCCGGTTTTCGCTGGTGGAAACAGTCATTTCGTCGCTTGCCTTGTAAATTTCCGATGCCGGTTGTTTGCATGCTACGGCCCAGTCGAGGCACGGACATTGCATTTTCAGGTCGCTCAAATAATGCCAAAGCTATTTTTTAACAATTGATGTTGCTTGGTCAATATAGCGCGACAACAATTCCATCAGCTTATCTTGTTGCACTGGCTTTGCAATATAGGCATTGCAACCGGCTTCTAACGCTTTTTTTTCTTCACCTGCCAGGGCGTAGGCGGTTTGGGCAATAATGTAAATGTTTTTATTGAATTTTCGTATTTCACGTGTGGCCTGGTAACCATCCATACCTGGCATTTTTATGTCCATCAGGATAACATCAATACCGGGATTTGATTTGCACTGTTCAACCGCTTCCCTGCCTTTCATACAACGTGTAATTTCACAATCCAACGTGTTCAAAATCTCTTGCAGATATATAAAACTTACCTCATCATCCTCTGCAATAAGCAGCTTGAGCTTTTTGGGCACTTCATTCAAGATTATCTCATGGCTATCGGAATCCGATGATGCTGCACCTGTTTGCTGCTCTTTATCAGTTGCCGGTATGGTAAAATAAAAACAACTGCCTTTACCCGGCTCAGATTCAACCCATATTTTCCCACTTAGGGCTTTAACATATTCTTTAGTGACAGATAAGCCCAGGCCGGACCCCTCGTATCCACTCGATAACGAAGTGTCTTCCTGCACAAAACGTTCGAAAACAGCGTTTAGCTTTTCCGGTTTAATGCCTTTTCCCGTATCTTTTACAAAAAACAGATAATCGTCAGTGCTTTGATGTTCACACCCGAATTCAATACTGCCTTTTTCAGTGAATTTAATGGCATTTTTTATAAGGTTGGTCAGTATGGAATCCAATTTGGTTTTATCGGTAAAAATGGTTTCATGATTTGCCGTGGTTTGAATAAGTTTAAGCTGTAGCCCTTTGTCTTCTGCCAGGGGTAAAAAGAATTCATGATAGTAGAACAGAAACGGTTGCAAGTTTATTTCCCGCTTATCCAACTGAATATCACCAGATTCAATTTTTGATATTTCAATTATATCGTTAATGGTACTTAAAAGCCGTTGGCCGCTTTCATTTACAATATTTATGTAATTGGTTTTTTCTGCATCATCCAGATCAGGTTTTCCGAGCAAACCCAAAAAGCCGAGTATCCCGTTCATAGGGGTACGTATTTCATGACTCATGTTTGCCAGGAAGGCCGTTTTCAGCCGGTCGCCTTCTTCAGCTTTTTCTAAAGCTTCTTCCAACCGGGTATTCAGTTCCTTTAATTTACTGTTACTTTCATTCAGTTCCTCGTTAATGGTTTGGTATTCTTCATTTAAGGTGGCATATTCTTCGTTTTGCTCCACAAGTTGCTTTTCGGTTCGCTTACGTTCAACAACCTCTCCGATTAGCTGGGCTGATGATTTTATTCTGCGCTTGGCCATATCAATAATGTACGGTGGTCGGGATTCATAGGACTCTGCATGGCGCACGAGATCGTCAACCGGAACATTATACTTCACGGCAAGTTTCCTTAGTACTTCCTGGTCTCGCGGCGGATCGCCATAACCAAAGTTAATGGCCCCAATAATGCTGTCTCCCGACCGGATAGGGACGGCATGCAATCGAAGACCGCCGGCACATTCAATATCAGTTGTTTCTCCATTTTCCATGGCAACCTTCGATGCATCTGCCCAGCATGATTCGTGGCAGTGCCACTTACCGCAGTGCAGAGCCTCATGGTTGTCATCAGTGTTGCATAGCCTGCGGGAGGCTTCATCAAGATACCGGCACCAGCTTGAAGCGAAGATGCCTAATGCATAGTCGCCATTGCGTTCATATACAGCAGCACTGGTGTCAAGCATGTCGAGGTAGTCGTTAACAATGCTTTCGAGAAGTTGAGAGCTTACAGAATCAAGTATCGTGCGTTCCGTGTTCAGGGTAGTCAGGTCACCATATGATGGAAGGACTTGGTCGTCTGCTGTTGCATGACCGGGTGTGAGCATCCACTCGATGCGGTGCAGTGCCTGTTCTGCCTGCTTGCGCTCGGTTATATCCAAAGCGGTGAAGGTAACACCTTTGGATAGATCACTGGTATCAATAGGGGTAGAGCTGAGCAGCACATCAATTATAGCCCCATCCTTGCGTTTCCATCTGGTCTCGACTGAACCTGTGCCGAAACCTGCAATTTGCCGGTATTTTTCACGCCCAACAAATTTAAAGTCATTTTCTGATGCATAAAGTATCCGGGCAGATTGCCCAATCAGTTCCCCTGCACTGTACCCGGTAATTTCGCAAAGCTTTGGATTCGCCTCCATAATGACCCGGTTTACAACAACTCCTATACCAACAGGCGCACTGCGGAAAATGCTTTGGATGCGTTGTTGGTTATCACGCAACGCCTCTTCTGCCTGCTTACGATCGGTAATGTCCATCAGGGTTACCAGGGCTAGTGACTGTTCTTCCATTCTCAACGGTGTTGAGGAACACAGAAGCGTCATCTCCCGGACTTCATTGTCACCATTATTGAAATAATAGGGCGCCTCGACCTGTAAATGTGTTTCACCCGTTTCAAGGGTGCTGAGCACAGTATTTCGAATGACGCACTGCTGGCAGTATTCGCCGAATCCACAGCCTCGCGGGTCATCCAGGGCGTGGATACATCGCAGTGCTTCGCCACCGCGCAAACCCAGCATCTCCTCCGCGGGCCGGCCGGCGAATCGCGTGGCAAAGCCGTTGATCTGCCGAACGTGTCTTTCCCCGTCCACCACCATCATCACCAGGGGCGCGTTACGATAAATAGCGGTAAGCAGGTTTTTTTGTTCGGTAAGCGCCTTTTCAGCCATTCTGCGCTCGGTGATATCCGAACCAAGGGAAAGGATCATGCGAAATTCACCGTTTTCAGTTATAATTGTATTGCCCCATCCGATCAGCCGTCTTTTACCGGATCTTGTGATGATTTCATTTTCGAAATAATGGTCGATTAGTTGGTTATCAATGATTTGTTCCCAAATCCGATAGATGTCTTCCTGCAGTTCTTCCGGAATAAACATGCCGATCCATTCCTTGCCAATGACTTCTTCTGCTTTATAACCGGTCAATTGTTCAGCGAAACGATTAAAAACCGCGATCTTCGAATTTTCCTGTAACCCGACAACAATGTTCGGTGCATGGTTAATGAGCTTTTCCGACCACTCCTTCTCGGCTTTTAATTGTGACTCTGCCTCCTTACGATCGGTGATGTCGTATAGGTACCCTTGTATTTCCGTTATTTTTCCTGACGGGTCAAAAGTGGCCACTTCATTTTCGGTTACATGAATTAGTGTGCCGTTCCTACATTTTCGTTTGGTTTCGTAATTCTTCAGAAAACCGTTCTCTTTAAGCTTCTTTTTAATGTACTCAAATTCAGATTTATCATCATACAAAATATGAATATGCTGATTGAGTAGTTCATTTTTACTATCATAACCAAAAATGCTTAAAAAAGCTTTATTGCAATCTAAAAGTATCCCGTCAGCATTTATCAGGAAGTCTCCTGTCAGGTCTTCTTCAAAAAATTTCCTGAATTTCTCCTCGCTGGCTTTAAAGGCGGCAGTCCTTTCGGCTACCTGCTCTTCCATGTTCATGTATAATTCCGAGAACCGGAATACCAGGGCAAAGATGTTTCCCAGGGTTTCCAGGTCGCGGATGATGAATTCGAGCTTGTGTTCGTTGGGCAACCCCAAAATCAGAAAACCTCCGATGGTAGTATTCCCTGTTTTCATGGGTAGCAGGATGGAAAGGCCCTGTGCGGGCTTGCTCAACTCATCAAACAATTCTTTATGGAACTCATTGGAGATTACCACGATTTCCTTTTCGGAGTGAAGCAGTGCTGTTAAGCGTTCAAATAAACCCTTATCGAGCAAGTGTTTTTTCCGTTTTGGCAGTATGTCAATCAACTCATGCTCCGTATGTTTGGTATTAACACTTCCTTCGGGACACCGGAAAAGGGCAACCACCTTTGCCTCGCTTATTTCATGCAATTTTTCAAGTATTTTAGAAATAGCCTCGTTGGGCGTTTCCGAAAAGGAGAGAATATCCTGGATTGTTTCCAGTACGAGATTTCCGGCTTGTTCCTGATTACTCATGTATTACATATTTATCCGCCATAAAAAACCGAACATATCCTAATTCTTACATCGATAAATTTTGTTCAAAAACCCTTTGTGTACTTTGTGCCTT
>CAZAMT010000220.1:0-6948 GCA_964486145.1 uncultured Bacteroidales bacterium | reverse complement strand
TAAAAAATCCTATTTGTTTGCAATGAAACATATTTCTCTTGTTCATGGCTAATCCTTATACGCGATATTTGATATTTGCCCATCCAGTAATATCTTCCGGGCATAAACATTCAACATTTTTAATTGTTGCATAATTGTTAATTTACCGCGAGAATGGACACAGAATGTAAAATTTCGTTATTTTTGAATAAATACGTATTTCAAACGAAGATACAATGGTTGAGAAAGAACACAAACGCTCTGTTCAGGATGAACAATTCGGTCAGGCTAAAAAAGCTGCCGAAACTACGAATGATGCTACCAATGAAAAAAACAGCGGAGAACCTGAAACTCCGGAAGAAAACATTCCGGACGAACCGGAAATGGATGCCGATAAAAAGGATAAAGCAGATGTTTCCCTTGAAGAAAGTAATCAGAAAGATCCATCCGGTGATGAAGATCAGGAAACTGAGGATGCTGCTGATGCCTCATCAAAAACCGGGGATTCGGATCAACCTGATGATGAACAAAAGAAAGCTGGTTCAGGCAATGCTGATACAAGCCAGGCAAAACCGGAACCGGTTGCCAGTTCCGGTGAAAAACCTTCAGAAGAATATGATGTAAAGGTGGCTGAAGAATCAAGCGAAACAGGCAACCTGGTTGAGAAAGATACCGAATCATCGTCTCAAGGCAAAGACAATCATGGAACATCACAAAATTCTGCAGCCGATGAAGTTGAATCAAAAGAGAAAGAGCCGGAGAAACCGGAGGAACATGAAGTAACCGGGAAAAGTGCAGAGGATACAAAGGAAAAGAGGGATAAAGAAGAACCAAAAGCAGAACCCGTAGATTTTTCCAAATTAAATAAGGAAGAACTAATTGAAGAATTAAGAAAAATCATTGATGAAAAACCTGTCCAGGAGGTAAAAGACGAAGTAGACCAAATTCGTTTTCAGTTTATAAAAAAACATAAAACGGAGATTGAAAATCTTCGAAAAAGTTTTCTCGAACAGGGTGGGCAACCTCAGGATTTTAAACCTGAAGAGGACCCGCTTGAAAAACAACTAAAGGCATACATCGAACAATTCCGCGAAAAGCGAACAGCTTTCAATCGGGAACTCGAGGAATCAAAACATAAAAACCTGGAAGAAAAGTACCGCATCATAGAGGAAATAAAGGATTTGGTAAACAGAAAGGAGTCATTGAATAAAACATTTCAGGAATTCAGGGATTTACAGGCACGTTGGAGGGAAGTTGGGTTGGTTCCGCAAACCAATGTGAAAGATTTGTGGGAAACGTACCATCACCACGTTGAAAAATTTTACGATTATATAAAGATCAACAAGGAATTACGTGATCTTGACCTGAAAAAGAATCTCGAATTGAAAATAAAACTATGTGAGAAAGCTGAAGAGTTATTGCTCGAACCCAACATCATTAAGGCCTTTAAGACACTTCAGACCTATCATGACCAGTGGCGTGAAATTGGTCCGGTACCTGCCGAAATGCGTTCGGAAATCTGGGATCGATTTAAAGAGGCAACATCAAAAATTAACAAAAAGCATCAGGAGTATTACGACAATGTAAAGCAGGAGCAAAGAAACAACCTGGAATCGAAACGCTTGCTTTGTGAAAAGGCTGAAGAAATTGCTGTTCTTGATATTTCCTCTTACAAGGATTGGGATCAACGCTCCGATGAAATGAAAGAGCTGCAAAAAATCTGGAAAACCATAGGATTTGCTCCAAGAAAGGATAACAATAAAATCTACGACAGGTTTCGTTCAGCGTGTGATCAGTTTTTTAATAAAAAACGGGAGTTTTATGCAAAAAACAGGGAGGAGCAATCAAACAACCTTCAACGTAAAACCGATCTTTGCATCCAGGCAGAAGCACTGAAAGACAGCACGGAATGGAAAAAAACGACGGAAGACCTAATTGAGCTTCAAAAAAGATGGAAACAAATTGGACCCGTTCCAAAAAAATATTCAGATTCAGTATGGAAACGGTTTCGCGCTGCATGTGATGAGTTTTTCAACAGGAAGTCAGAGCATTTTGAAAATATTGACAGCAAGTACGAAGATAACCTGAAATTGAAAGAAACACTTATTCAGGATATTAAAGCTTTTACCCTGAGCAGTAACGTGGAAGATAATCTGGAACAGCTAAAGGACTTCCAGCGCAGATGGGCTGAGATAGGTTTTGTTCCCATAAAGAAGAAAGATGAGATTCAGCAACGTTACCGGGAAGTTATCAATAAAAAGTTTGATAATCTGAAAATTGATGAAAGTAAAAAGAACATCATAAAATTTAAAACCAAGTTGGATGATCTTTCAGGCAAACCGCGCTCAGATTATCGATTGCGCCAGGATCGAGAAAAATTTCTGAATAAATTAAAGCAACTTGAAAATGACATTGTGCTTTGGGAAAATAATATCGGATTCTTTGCAAAATCGAAAAATGCAGAAGAGATGATTTCGGATGTTGAAAACAAAATCAATGGTGCAAAGAAAAAAATGGAAGAACTCCAGCAAAAAATCGATCTTATCGATACCAAACTGGATGATGAGTAGCTCAATTCTCTGATTTCCTGCTGATCTCACCCCTTTAATTCCCCGTCCAGACGGGGGATAAAGATTTATCCAATAACCCTGGTGTTTTAAAAATAATTTTAAAAACAAAATATGCATACGGATATAACAGAATTAAAAAAAGCAAAGACACAATATCCATTAATTGATGTGATAAAGAACAGGTGGAGTCCCAGATCATTTTCTGAAAAAGCCATTACCAAGAATGACTTGCAAGCCTTGTTTGAGGCAGCCTCATGGGCACCCAGCAGCATGAACGAGCAACCCTGGCAATACATCTATGCCCATAAATCGGAGAATGGATTTCAAAATCTTGTAGATTGTCTGAAACCCGGAAATCAGCCATGGGCTAAAAATGCCGCAGTATTGGTTATTAGTCTTGCACGTAAACATTTTAGCACCGGTAAAGATAACCGCACCGCGATGCACGACACTGGCCTGGCCAATATGCAGCTTGCATTACAGGCAATGAGTATGGATATTTATACCCATATGATGGCAGGATTTGAAAGGCAGAAAACAATGGATACATTCCAACTGCCGGAAAATGTGGAAGTCGTTTGTTTTATGGCTCTGGGCTACCTGGATTCTCCGGAAAAATTACCAGAACCTTTTAAAACAAGGGAAATGAATGAAAGAAACAGAAAAAATATCGCTGAGTTTACATTTCATCATGCAAAATGATTTTAAAGAAGGAAGTATCACCCCGTAACAACGGAGAAATGTTTTACGGCGAAATACGTGACAGAGAAATAGCCAGTTCAGTGACAAAAATCTACTCAAACCTAACCAAAATACTAATTATATTCATCAATCGTATATACTGAAAACGGCTCAAACAACCCATAATCAAGCACATCGTATGCAACGCCGGCCGGTTGGTTTTCCGGCCCGAACCTCCAGCTCCACGGGGTAACAATTCCTCTACGGGTGACATTGTGGTGTGGCCCAAGCAGGTTTTTCAGTGATCCGTAAACATTCACTGTTATTTCATTTATACCGGGGTTCACATAATCCGAAATATCAAGTTGGTATGGCTTCCAACCAATAATTCCTGCTTCCTCTCCATTGACAAGTACACTTGCCACAGTACCAAACCAATCACTTAATTTCACGATGCACGCGGTTTCATCAAGCGAAAATGTACTGGTGTATGATACTGCTCCCGAATACATTGGCAACCCCTGCTGCGCCCATGAACCAGTTGACAATTGCTTATCAGTGGATGTGATTTTCCAGCCTTTGTCCTGACTTTCCAGTGAAAAATCACCAATAATATATACCGGCTCCAGTTCGGCAAACACACTCATCGGACTAACTTCCAGTCGTATGGTATTTTTCCCTGTTTTGTATAGTCCGGAAATATCATACAACCCAAATTCCGGATCCAGCCACCACTCTCCATCCAGCGCGTTCACTTCGTGGTCATTGACAAACACCTTAAACACATCCGGACGCTCAACGGAAAGCTGCAAGGGCGTTTGAACGTCAAATTCCTTATCAACTGTAAAATGAAACCGGGCCTTGTAGCCCGTACCTTCCGGGAAAGTATCCCGGTCAACAATATTGCTTTTGAACTGAGCGGTTACACTCCAGGGATTGGCATCGAATCCATGTGCCCGAAAAACCTTCGCTGCCGCATTATAAAAGAGCATATTGTTTTCCCACTTATTCAAATAAATATCAGGATAATCGAGAACCAACGTGTTTTTTTGTTCCCTGTTCACCTTTATTTCACCAGTGCCTGCAATTTGCTCCTTAATAACTGCAGGTTGCTGATATGTATCAAAATCCATCTCTTTGTCAGGTATAAAAAACAACATGGAACCATGCGGTGTAATATCAAAAGTAACCTCCAGTAATTGGCCTTGCTTTTGATGGGGATATTTGTAAATACTTCCATCAAACAAATCCATGTATAAAACATCTTTTCCTTTGGCCCTGAATGTTCCGGCAGCATTTTCATTCTCATCAAAATTGGACAGGAAGAGCACTTCTCCGTCATCCAGGATTCGGTGTTGATGATAAAGCAGGCCCTTGATACTGGCAGGATCAACCATCACAAATTCTTCAGACAAATACCAGTTTGCAGGGATTTCTTCCGCATTTTTTAAATGTCTCCAGTTTATCTTATAAATCTCTGCATAGGTTTTATAATCTGCGGATTCAGCGCCATCAATAAATTTTGGGAAGTTTACAACAGAATATACAATGCCTCCGTTATCGATGTATTTTTTGAGAAGTTCCCAAGTTGCAAGATCCAGGCTTTCCGTTCCCGGAGGCAAAATCACAACATTATACTTTCGTTGATTGATAACAAAAAGATCATCTTCAACCGATCCATGATCTTTGATAATATTTTCGCAGCCCAGATCATATTCCACCTGATTCTTTTCAATGTATCGAATCCATGAATCAAAACGGTCTCCAATATTATTCATTACTACGTTTTCTTCTCCGGGTACGTAATACATCCAGGCTGAAGTTGTTGGTTCAATAACAAGCACTTTGTTTATTTGATCACCCGAGGCCAGCGCAGCACAAAGCCTTCCAAAATAATCATTCAATACTTTGTAATGCTTCCACCATGCATTATGTGAGGAAAACGACTGCGGAAAATCGTGCTTTCTGTCGCCAATAATATCCATGTATGCCAGGTGCTGGTTCATAAGGTTTACTCCCAGGGTATGCTGCCAGTCGCCAAGGCGTTTTAAATCTTCAAATCGGATTTCCCAACCGGCAGCTCCATATGTTTCGCTCAATGTCCGTTGATAACCCATTTGATTGGCAACACTTATCAATTCTTTAACTGCCCGCACATTTCCAAACTGATCCGGTCGTTCTTCCTGGGTATTAAAAAGCATATCAATGCCCGGAACCTGATGCCAGGCATACATCGCCATATTGTCTCCTCCATGTTGTGGGTTCGGCCAGCCATGTTCCCAGTAATGTCCGGTCCATTTTAAATTTTGTTCTTCTGTATAATTGTACCACGGCTTTGCCCACCTGTCAATAAATAATTGCAGCAATATCTGGTAATAATTATGTCTTACGCGCCGCCAGTTTCCGATTTCATTGAATAGTGAGGGTAAATTTTCATCCAGCTTATAGCCCCATCGTCGTTCAAACTGCTCAAACAAATCCGGAGTATATCGAATACCATCCCCGGACGGTGGCTTGATATTGGGCTCATCGGTAAATATTCCCGGAACTGAGTTTCCAAAATATTCTCCCACTGTTTGCTCATAACCGGGCATCGTAACCTCTATGAATTTTTCTGTAACACCAGGATATATCAAATCAACATACGAATATCCTCCATACCTGGCCGATGGAAAATAGGCTTTGTTTTCATAGAGGTAATATTCACCTGGCTTTCCCTCAAAATCTGATACCTGTTCGGTGATATCCACAAAAGAATCATCGGTTCTGTTTTTCATTAGAACTCTTGTGTACGTTGTGTTGATACCGGGTGTCAAAATATTCTGTTTAACTTCAACCAAAGCCTGTCCGTGTTGATAAGCATCGGTCATTTGCTCTGCCACATGCCCTCCGGCAAATCCTGAAGGAAATGTATTTTCATCGTAAAGCCAAACATTCAGCCCCATCTCCTCTCCGCTTTTTACCGTATACTCCACAAGTTCGTACCATGCTGAATCAAGATATTCGGTAATCATGCCCCAGCGAGGATGAATAAAGATTCCACCAACCCCTGATTGTTTTAATTCCGTTATTTGACGGTCAATCTTTTCATGTGTTACTTCGCCATTCCACACGGCAAAGGGAACTGTTCTGTATTTAGCAGAAGGATCTATAAACTCGGCTTTCAATTGCTCAAAAGATGAAATTTTATCAGTATCCGGCTCATCCTGACTGCCATTCTGACAGGAAAGCAAACTTATGCTACATCCGGAAACGATGAAGAATATAACTGGCATTAAGTGGTTCGATTTTTTGTTCATGATAATTATACTTCTGATTATCTGTTGTTTGAAATTGTATTTTGTTAAAGCTAATATAATTTAATTCCTGGAAATTTTAAAAGAATAAAGACTCAAAATCGTTGGTATGTTAATTGAAACAAAAACACCCAACTTATTTTTATATAACTATATGAATGACTGAGATACAATTATTAATTATTGATAAAGAAAAAATATATGAATACAGGAAACATAAATCAGAAAGATATTGTACTTGCATCGGAAGTATTACCCGAAAATTTAATTATTACACCCATAAAAAGCCGGCCGGTATTCCCAAACACCATTACACCGGTTACTTTTTCAGGGAAAGAAATGCTTCAGGTAATTGAAAAAGTCTATGACCTAATCTGAGCGATTTGTCAATAAAAAAGTAAAAGATGTCTTGTATAACAAAT
>CAZAMT010000219.1:0-6967 GCA_964486145.1 uncultured Bacteroidales bacterium | reverse complement strand
GGGTGAAAACAACAAAAATCAGCAGTTTGAAGGCTTTTTAGACCAAACCCATTACATATAATTACTTCAAACCGGGATATAAATAATCAGATTATTTTTTTGTACAAATGACATTAGACTATTTGTAATTCATTTTTACCATCTACTATTGACTATTTCAACTGATACACATAACTTTACTAAAAAAAGCATGGCATTGACGATAATGCCATAGCGTTTAAGCATATCAATTGGTACCACCCAACCGAATCGAACCAGCAAAAAATCTGGGATCGATTAACAGGATCAGGTTATCGACTGAAAAGCAATTTCTTACGTAAATTCATCATGTTTCTTGTTGGTGACATGGTTGCTTATACCGGTATACCAAATCGTTCCAGTGAAACATATCGCAAGACACACGAGATTATTTTTCAGCACATTCGGGAACTTCTGGATAAAGTTCCTCTCCATGCACCACTTGTAATCCTGTCATCATCATTGGGAACATCACTTATTACTGATTATATATGGGACCGGCAACAAGGCTATGATCCTGTAATGGGAAACACCCCATTTGAAACATACAGAAAAGAACTTGAGCTGTGGAAATTTGATACCTTTTCTAAATTCCGGGGCATTGACCATTTTATTACAACCCGTCATGGCGGATACAGCAATGTTCCTTTTGGCAGATTCAATCTCAGTTTAAACTCGGGTGAAGATCAAACGCTGGTTGCTATAAACAGGACACTGCTTGCGGAAGCACTGAATTCGTGTAAACATTTTATTCTGCGTGAAAAGAATCTGCAAAATCCGGTCGTTTTGCCTGTGGATTATGTTTAAACCCATTTTGATTTACAAAGCATATGTAAATCCGGTAAAAACACCAATCTGATAAGGATAAAAATTAACAGGAAGCCCGTGATTCAATGAATTTAAGAAAACTTTCACAGCAGGCTCAATATGAAAGGTGACATCAGAATGTATCACATATCCAAAGCCAATACCAAAGGTACTGCTTACATTTAATTCATTGATATGTGATATTTTTCCAACGTATTTTTCATCGTTCTGTTTTTCAAATACAACTTCACTTCCGGTAACCACGTTTGCACCAAAACCACCCGACAAGCTCATTATGAAATTTTTATCAATGACTTTGTACCTGATCATCAACGGAATTTCAAGAAAATGAACACGTTGGATAATGTTACTGTTGGCATCGCTCAATCTAACATTCATGGCCTCCACAGGCGAATTCGTTACCTGTTCTTTTCCTGAATAATCATGATCCTCACCACTTTGAACATAGTTTACACTCAGTGAGGTGACTCTCTCGGTTGATGAATTATATGCAATTACTCCAAGCGAATTATTTACGAGATACTCAGATTGAGCTACTCCAGCAATGCCTTTGTTTATGGCCATTTCGTAATTACGGTTATAGGGTGTTGATTCCGTAAGGATTTGCTTATTTGATTGACCGAACCTGGAGTAAAACAGTCCTGATTCAAAAGACCACCGATCAACATTATACCTAAATCCCAGGCCTCCTCCAAATGAATTTAAACCGGATTCGGCCACATTCATTGCTGCTTTTTCATCCGGACTAAGTTGCGTTGAAGTAATTAACCTGTCGGAATACACGGAACCATAATTACCGATAAATTCCCAATAGGTTTTCCTGGTTTTCTCAACTTCCTCATTTTCTCGATATTGATTATACTCAAGGGAAGTTTGTGCAACCAAATTATCCGAAATGTATCCTGGTAATCTGTTTTGTTTTTGCAAAACCGCCTCATCGGCTGTGGCTAATTTATTTTCGCGATTTTTTTCTTCAAGTTCGAAGGAATCATTGGATAAATCCGATTTATATAAAATGGCTTCTCCTTTGTTTTTCCCCACCACTTGCGCAATGCTTTCCTGTTGAATATCAGCAGGAACAAACCTATTTCTATCATTCTTTGAGGTATTGGTATTATTTTTATTCAGGGAGGACGCGTTATTGTCACTTTCAAAGACGTTATCCTGATTGTTTTCATACAAATTTGGGGCCGAAGTTGATTCTGATTTTTGATGATTGGTTTCAGTAACGCTGCTCGCTGTTTGCGTACCGGTTTCATTAAAAAAAGTATACAAAATAAAAGTAGTAGCAATTAGGATTGCCAGCGCGGCTGCCATTTTTGTAAAAAACATCCACTGTTTTTTTCTTTCGTTCTTTAATCGACTTGAAATTTCATTCCAGTTATTTTCGGGTGGCGCAATTTCCATGTCCCTTAGACGCTCCCGAAATACATTATCCATATGTTTCATCATTCTACTCATTTCCCCAATATTATTTTTCTTTCTGCTGAAAAATGATTTTTAATCCGTTGTTGTAATACAAATCTCGCCCTTGATAAATTTGATTTTGAGGTACCTTCGGATATGGAAAGCGCTTCTGCAATTTCTTTATGAGAATATCCTTCAATCGCATACATATTAAAAACCAATCTGTACTGCGGTGTTAATTCCTGTATGAAACTCATTAGTTCGTTTGCCGAAATATTGTCAATGATATCATTTTCATCCTGTCTTTCAAGCTTACCATTATCATCAGAATGAACAGTATACAAATGATATTTGCTCCTATATCTTTCCAAAGCTGTATTGATCATAATTCTTTTCATCCAACCTTCAAATGAACCTGTACCGCTATATTGATGCATCTTCTGAAATATTTTAATGAAACCATCCTGTAGCACATCCTGAGCATCATCTGCATTTCCTGCATAACGTATGCATATAGCATACAACTTTGCGGAAAACATCCGATAAAGCGCTTCCTGAGCTTTGAGTTTTCCGGCAACACAACCCTTGCGTATTTCCTCAATATTGGTCACCAATGAATTAATTCACAGTTTCTTCAAATTTATACTTTTTCAGCCAACTGATAACCAATAATTTAATTGTTTGTCATCCGTTTTAAAAAAATTTTCAATTGTTAAATACTTTACTACTAAATAAATTCGGGCACAAGCCTCATTTACCAGGGTTATTATAATATATATTACAGAGATGCATGAACGGGTGCCAAGGTTGCGTTGCTTCATTCAAAAATGAATCAAATGGTGTTTTGTTGAGCTATTTTAAAGAAAAAAAGCCGTTCGGAAGGAAACTGAACGGCTTTTGGGGAAATTTCAGGGAGAGATTGGGAATATAGAATTGTTATGCAACTTAAAATGCTTGTAATACAAATTCAAATTGCTCCTTTTTTTCTGGTTTATAAAACAGATATGCTGTACCAACATCACCCCAACATATACCTGCTTCACACTCATTATCTATTTGCGCTAACAGTCGGTATCCTTCGTTATAAAAATCCATGTCAAAATCTGATTCATGATAGAGCCAGTCAGGATATCCACCAATGGATGAACCATAACCTGCATCATCGTGTAAATAATTTACAATGTCATCGTATGCTTTGATTGGTTTCTTTCTGTTGACCCTTTTGCACATGTGATGCAGCATTGGATTGATCTTAATCGCAGTTTCATAGTCAGGTAGTGAAACATCAGATATCAGGTAAACCGGATTGAAGGTTGATTTCTGAAATGTTTTTGTTTTCAACACCGGTGCATATTTATCGATATGTGCATCCTGGTATGTTTTTATGAGCCAGGCATTTGTCATATCCTCCCGATGCAGTTGATGAAACGAAAAATAAAGCTGGATGATTTTGATTCCTTCAGGAAATGGAAATTCACCAGTATCTACAAACTGGCAAACAAAATCCATGGGTTCGCCTGTATCCCGTTGCAACGGCCAGGTTTCATTCTTTTCGAAATAGGGGATACCACCAAAATGCGATTGCATAAAACTCCTCCTGTTCAGCGGCTGTTTCCTGCTAACTTTGACTTTTGTCCGGCAAATCAGTAAATGTTCCACCTGCATGCGTAAAAATTCTCCTGGTTTAAATGCCCTCCTTTGTTCTTTATGAAAAGCATCATAAAAACTAAATTCTCTCATTGTCCCTGAAATTTCATTATTTCATTAAAACCAATCTATATCCCTATACAGGTTCCAGATGATAGAAAAAGGTTACCCACTTTTTTTAAAAAAAAATTGAATTTTTAGCTGACAGGTGCTATTTATATTTATTCCAAATAAATTAATTTACAGGTAAAGATATAAACAAAGTTGCTTTTACGAGGTATTTTTTATTTGGTTGTTATGATTTTGATTTCTGAATATCAGACACTTACTTAAACCTACTCCGAGTTATCTGGCCGTTCACCCAGAATATCATTGACATCATTTTCCATCAATACTTCTTTTTCCAACAACCGGTTTGCCATGGTATGCAGTTGCTCCTGTTTTTCGTTAATTAAACCAACTGTTTCCGTAAATGCATTCTCAATGATGGCTATGGCTTCGTCATCAATGACATGTTCAATATTATCTGAACGTCTTTCTGTCATAAAATCCTGTGTAAGAAGCTGATTTTGATTTTGTTTTTTAAGTGATATATTGGGTATTTTTTCACTCATACCATAAATGGTAACCATATCGTAAGCGATCTTGGTTACCCTCTCCAAATCATTTGCTGCACCTGTTGAGATATCTCCAAAAACAACCTTTTCAGCAGCTCTGCCTCCCAGTAATCCTTTAATTTTGCCTATCAATTCGTTTTTCGACATCAAAAATCTATCTTCGACCGGGGTTTGCATGGTAAAACCCAGTGCACCAATTCCTCTTGGAACAATAGAAACTTTTCTTACCGGATCTGCACCCGGGGTAAAATGACCAACAATTGCATGTCCGGATTCATGGAATGCAACGATTTTTCTTTCTTTTTTATTGATTAACCGGTTTTTTTTCTCCAACCCGGCGATGACCCGTTCAATGGCTTCCTGAAAGTCAATCAATTCAATATGATTTTTATCCCTTCTTGAAGCGAGCAATGCCGCTTCGTTGCAAATATTAGCCAAATCTGCACCTGAAAATCCAGGCGTTTGCTCAGCTACATTTTGAAGATCGGCTTCTTTGGCAATGGCAAGTTTACGCGTGTGAACCTTTAGAATATCCAGCCGCCCCTTTAAATCAGGCCTGTCTACCAGCACCTGTCTGTCAAACCGACCTGGTCGCAGGAGGGCCCTGTCAAGCACCTCCGGCCTGTTCGTGGAAGCCATGAGAATAATTGCATCACCCGGAGCAAAGCCATCCATTTCTGCAAGCAACTGATTCAAGGTGTTCTCGCGTTCATCGTTTGCTCCCATTTGCATGGCCTGCCCGCGGCTTTTCCCGATCGCGTCAATTTCATCGATAAAAACAATGCATGGAGCTTTGGTTTTTGCTTCTTTAAATAAATCGCGTACCCTGGCAGCACCAACACCAACAAACATTTCAACAAATTCAGAGCCGGTTAAATTAAAGAATGGCACCTTTGCTTCACCTGCCACTGCCCTGGCAAGCAATGTTTTACCTGTACCTGGCGGACCAATCAAAATAACCCCTTTGGGAAGTTTGGCTCCAAGCCTTGTAAATTTTTCCGGATTTTTAAGAAAATCAATCATCTCGGTTAACTCGTGCTTTGCTTCATCAACACCTGCCACATCTTCAAAAGATATTTTGTTATTTTTATCTTCAATGTACATTTTGGCTTTGCTTTTACCAATATTGAAGATGTTTTGCCCTCCTCCTGCTCCGCCCTGCATTCCTTTGCTCATACGACGAAAAATATATACCCAAATAAAAATGAGGATTAAAAAGGGGAGTATCCACCCAATGGTTTGCATAAACCAATTGGAATTAACTTTACCCTCATATTCTACATCGTGTTCTTCAAGCTGGTCTACCAGGTTTTCATCTTCAACGCGTACCGTTTGAAATAAGCGGGAAGCATCAACTGTTTTCGTACTCCAGGGCACCGTGTACCAATTTCTTTCATCTTCTTTAGCATCCGGTTGTTGCTCATCCAATGGAGTTCTGAACTTACCAGATATTTTATTCTCAGAAAGTGTTACACGCTCTATTTTATTGCTTCTTAAACTATCCTTAAATGCGCTGTACGAAATTTCAGTGGTTGATTTTGAAGGCAAAAACAAACGCTGTAAGAAAATAAAAAGGATAAAAATGATGAGAAAATACCAAATATTAAATCGGGGTAACTGTTTTTTATTTTTTTCCACGTTCAATGTATTATTTAGTCTGTTTTTTAAATTTAATTAAGATCCTGTAATTTTTCCTTTAAGCAGATTGATCAAACCGCCATACAAAACAATGTGCTTTTGTCGATCACTTAGAGAGGTTTTTACTTTTATATTTTTACCACCCTTTGTTTGATTCATCACTCGCATTTCTGAACCCTGTAAAATACTATCCCTCAAATCTGTACATTCGAGAATATCATTTTCATCGATGCTATCGTAATCAGCACCTTCGGCTGGCAGAAGTTCTGTCCAATCCTCTTCACGTTCTTCCTGTGCCAGGCACTCACGCGTGCGATTATCCGGGGGAAATACCGTGGTTGTTGCCCCAAGCTCTGCTCCCATGTTTGCAATAACATGTCGGTAATAAATTGTGATCAACATATTGTACTGCTACTTCTGTTTTTACCCGATCAAGTTTCATCGCTTCAAGCTCAAGCATCACCAGGGTGCCCGTAGCATCTTGTTGAAGTACGTGGTCCATCCGGATGCCAATCTCTTTCCCGGGAATCATTTCGCCTTCCAGCAAATGGGAGGAGATAAGCTTTTTTGTAATATTCATCGGTTTGCCCATAAGCTTTCCTTCTTTCCTTTTGAAATTAACAATAAGTATTTCTAAAGATTATGCCATAATGGTTTTGTTCCCTCTTCAGTTATGTAGCTTAACCTTTCATCACCAGGTTTGTTCATTATTTGAAGGCTACAACATTTTATACTCCATACAAAGGAAATCTTTTAGCTAAACGCAAAAAAATGTAGACAAATCTCACCGTTTATTCCTAAATATTCCACAT
>CAZAMT010000218.1:0-6997 GCA_964486145.1 uncultured Bacteroidales bacterium | reverse complement strand
ATATCGGGGCAAGTTGTCCTCGATTCATAAATTATTTACAATCGACTTTTTACTTTAATTTAAGGGATGTAACAGACATCGTTAGGGTTGCGTTCAAACACAAAAATCCTAACAAATGGGTGTAAAATGAATAGTAATTTCTTTAAACAGAAATTATTTTATATCTCCAACGCAACCATTTTTATTTTCATGTCATCATTCATGTGTTTATGTTTAAATTTCAATTGTCTAAGTAATTTACCACATTATGAAAACACTTACAAAACTTTTAATAATCAACCTGCCCTTTATAATTATTGTATCATTGCCATTTAGTTGTGAAGACAGGTTTGTTGAATCGTACAAAGCCAATGTGCCGGTTTATATGAGCTACGAAGAATTAAGATCTTCAGTAAACCAGGATGAACCATTCCAATTGAAAAATCCGGGTAAACTGTATTTCAAGGATAATTATATTTTCATCAATGAAAACCAGGAAGGGGTGCATGTTATAGACAATAGTGATCCTTCCAATCCCCAAAACGTTACCTTTGTCAACATACCCGGGAATGTTGATATTTCGATTAAAGATGATATTTTATATGCTGATAGTTATGTTGATTTGGTTGCCATTGATATCAGTGACCTGGAAGATATAAAGGAAGTTGATCGTATAGAGGATGTATTTCCTTATATTATTCCATACTATGATGTAGCGTATCAAATTGAGAATGTAGATGAGCAAAAGGGTATTGTTGTCGATTGGAAAGTAAAAGAAGTGGAAAAATCTGTGGATTACAATCAACCACGATATCCGGTTTATCCTCATTATGATTACATGAGATCAATGGAGACTATGTCACAGGGGAAGGTGAATTCATCAGGCTCAGGAAACACTTCATCGTTTGGCATTGGTGGTTCCATGGCCCGGTTTACCATTGCTGAGAATACACTTTATGCCCTGCATCAAAATTCGTTGAAAATATTTGATATCACATCACCAACAAATATGTTAAGCAATGGAGATAAAGCCATCGGATGGGGCATGGAAACCATTTTTCCCTACAATGACCATTTATTTATCGGTACTCAAACGGGTATGTTGATTTATAACATCAGTACGCCAACAAATCCGCTTCATGTTTCAACATTCAGCCATATACGCAGTTGCGATCCGGTAGTTGTTGATGAAGATTATGCCTATGTAACTCTCAGAGACGGAAATAATTGCGGGGAAACAGTTAATCAACTGGATGTGGTTAACATAAGAAATTACAGTAAACCGTTTTTGGTAAAATCTTACCCGATGACAAATCCACATGGCCTGGGTATTGACGATAAAATATTATTTATCTGTGATGGTGATGCGGGTTTAAAAATTTACGATGCGGCCGATCCAAGTAAAATTAAGGAGAATCACCTTGTTACTTTTGGTGACATGAACACATACGATGTTATTCCTGTAAATGATATTTTGCTGATGATAGGAAGTGACGGGTTCTATCAGTACGATTATTCGGATATTTATGATATATCACTTTTGAGCCATATTCCTGTTTTGCAGGAAGATTAAGACAAAATCTTTCGTAGTCAGATCGAATCCGGTTTCCAGGAGATCCTGGGCCGGATTTTTTTAACCATATATCTCCCTTTTTGCTGAGAGTAAGGTATTTTTAAGAAGTGCTACCCGTGTCATTGGGCCCACACCACCGGGAACAGGCGTAATGTAGCTGCATTTAGAAGCTACTTCCTCAAAGTTAACATCTCCTTTCAAACGAAAACCCGATTTTGTATCGTCGGCTTTAACCCGCGTGGTTCCAACATCAATAACAATGGCACCTTCACGTACCATTTCACCTGTCAGGTAGCCGGGGCGTCCCATAGCAGCAATGATAATATCGGCTTTTTTAGTATAGGCCGGGATGTCTTTTGTACGGCTGTGGCATAGGGTTACGGTGGCATTTCCGGGAACGGCCTTCAATCCAAGCAATACCGAAATGGGTTTCCCAACGATGTTACTCCTGCCGATGACTACACAGTTTTTACCGTTTGGATCAATGTCATAATGTTTCAAAAGTTCCAAAATTCCGAGTGGGGTTGCACTTACGTAACTGGGCAAACCGTTGATCATACGGCCCACATTGATGGGGTGAAAACCATCAACATCTTTTCCGGGAAGAATGGTTTCGGTTACCTTCTGTTCCGAAATATGTTCCGGCAAAGGTAGTTGAACAATCAAACCATCAATGTCAATATTTTTATTGATTTCTTCAATTTTGTCTAACAATTCTTTTTCTGAAACGGTATCTTCAAAGCGAATCAGGGTTGAATCATATCCGACTTCATTACAGTCTTTCACCTTGTAATTCACATACGTTTCACTTGCTCCGTCGTGTCCAACCAGGATGGCTGCCAGGTGAGGAACTTTACCACCTTCGTTTTTTATTTTTTCCACTTCTTTGGCAAGCTCTTGTTTAATTGATGCTGCAACTTTTTTACCGTCAATGATTTGCATTTGAAAATATGTTTAATTGAGATTTGTATTACAATCAAAAATGAAAAAAGCCAGACATAACCCAAGCTGATGTTCCTGCCATTATTTCATTTTACCCATTCCAGGCATGTTGCTCATCATGCGGCTCATGTTTTTGCCCGATGACATCATCTTCATCATTTTTCGTGTTTCATCAAATTGCTTTAGCAACCGGTTTACATCAGTTACCGTTGAACCGCTTCCATCGGCAATACGTTTACGCCGACTTCCATTTAACAACGTTGGATTTGTTCTTTCTTCGGGTGTCATTGAAAAAATAATCGCTTCGATATTTTTAAAGGCATCATCATCCAGGTCAAGATTGCGCATGGCTTTACCAACGCCCGGAATCATGCTGGCCAAATCCTTCAGGTTACCCATTTTTTTTATCTGGGAAATCTGGCTTAAAAAATCGTTGAAATCAAACTGGTTTTTTGCAATTTTCTTCTGTAGTTTTTTTGCTTCATCCTCGTCGAATTGTTCCTGTGCTCTTTCAACCAGTGATACAATGTCACCCATTCCCAGAATTCGGTCAGCCATGCGCTCCGGATGGAACAGCTCAATGGCATCCATTTTCTCTCCGGCGCTAATGAATTTAATGGGTTTATTAACAACCGATCGTATGGATAATGCAGCACCACCGCGAGTATCACCGTCAAGTTTTGTGAGTACAACTCCGTCAAAATCAAGTCGATCATTAAACTCCTTTGCAGTATTCACGGCATCCTGACCGGTCATGGAATCCACAACAAATAAAATTTCATGAGGATCGATGGCTTTTTTCACAGATGAAATTTCATTCATCATTTCCTGGTCGATCGCCAGGCGCCCTGCCGTATCGACAATCACCAGGTCATGGCCATGACTTCGAGCATGTTTAATGGCGGTTTTGGCAATTTTCACCGGGTCTTTATTGTCTTCCTCGGTATAAACAGGTACTTCGGTTTGTTCACCAAGTACCTTCAACTGGTCGATGGCAGCGGGCCGGTACACATCACCCGCAACAAGCATTGGGTTTTTGCCCCTCTTACTCTTTAAATGGCGGGCAAGTTTTCCTGAAAAAGTGGTTTTACCAGAACCCTGAAGTCCCGCAATTAAGATCACACAAGGATTACCTTTGAGATTAATGTCCACATTTTCTTCCCCCATCAACGTGGCTAACTCATCGTGAACAAGTTTCACCATCATCTGACCGGGTTTAACAGCGTTTAACACGTTTTGGCCCAGTGCTTTGTCTTTGACGATATCAGTAAAATTCTTAGCTATTTTGAAGTTAACATCAGCATCAAGCAATGCACGGCGCACTTCTTTCAACGTCTCAGCGATGTTAATTTCGGTAATTCTGCCCTGTCCTTTTAATAACTTGAATGATTGTTCTAACCTGTCAGATAAATTTTCAAACATAACTGTTACTTCCTGTTTATGTTTTTGATTTTATTTCTTCTTTCTTTCTTTTTCCCATTTCGATTTTTCCGGACTAACACTTTCATTTTTTTCATTTTCAGTAGTATAACCAAACCGAATCAACCTTTGTTTGGCCATGTAAGTTGATTTTTTAGCGTCCGAAGCAATGGTAAAAGAAAAAATATTTTCGGGATTTATATATGTTTCATCGGGTCCGAATGATCCACGGAATGGATTTGAATAATCCGGAATGCCGATTGTATCTCCATCAAATGTTATGGTAATTGCATATTGGACGGTATCAGAAACATTGCAATTTGACAAATACCTTAGAAGCACATTGTAGGTGCCTGCTTCTACTGCAGCATAATCTTCATAATAAATATTTTCGGTATTTATACTGTCGAGCCAGCAGAATGGGTTTGAATCCATATCCAGGTAGCCCAGGTTGGCTGACGTTGGATTGTCAAAATAAATGGTATCGCCATTTGGTTCCTGCAGGTACAGATCGATATCCACCAACTCATCCCATTCACAGGAGACGGCAAGGTTGCCAAGGGCAGCGTCAATGGTAATAACTTTTATTGAATCGGCAATACCTACATTACCGTCTTCATCAATACCCGCGATTTTGAGAAAGTATACATTTTTAAAATCTTCATTTGCAAAGTCAATCGCAAAACTAAAGTCGGTAACCGGCCCGGATTCGGGCGCTAATATTTGGTAAAAGCCATAATTTTCACCTGCAACGCCAATCAGAATACTCTGGGTTGGCTCAGTCATAATGACGTTAAACTGGTTTTGCCCACCTTCAGGGACAATGTTTTCGCCATAAACCGAATCAACATGCGGGGCTTCTTCCACATTGGAGGTGTCAGGAAAGGTTTGCAACGAGAGCATTCCTTCTTCCATGGTAAAGTACTTGTCAAGATTGAAAACAAAATCCTGGTCATTATCCGGTTTATCTTCGTTGCACGCTGTAAATGCAAATAATGCTGCAAGGACGGTGAACGTAAAAACCCGGCTAGATATTTTAATTACGTTTTGCTTATATTTTTTCACGTTTACTATTAATTTTCAATTAACGATTACATTCTTTCAGGCATTTCAATTCCTAACAAATTCATGCCATCTTTTACTATTTCAGAAATTTTCTTTGATAAAATGAGTCTAAACTCACGAATATATTGATCATTTTCTTTTAAAATAGGGAAATCATGATAAAACTGGTTGTATTCTTTAACAAGGTCGTACACGTAATTGGCAATAACGGCCGGATTATAGGATTCGAATGCATCTTTTACGATTCCGGGAAAACTGTACATTTGTTTTACAAGTTCAACCTCCTTGCTGTTCAGTTTTGTTTGCTCATTGGCACGAATTCCGTAAGTGATGTTATTTTCCGTTGCTTTTCTCAGAACGGATAAAATCCGGGTATAGGTATACTGGATAAATGGCCCTGTATTTCCATTAAAATCAATCGACTCACGCGGATTGAAGGTCATGTTTTTCCTTGGATCAACCTTTAGAATGAAATATTTAAGTGCACCCATCCCGATGATTCTGTAAATTTCTTCCTTCTCTTGTTCTGAATAACCATCGAGTTTTCCAAGCTCCATTGACATTTCCCTGGCAGTTTCAATCATCTCGTCCATTAAATCATCTGCATCGACTACAGTACCTTCACGCGATTTCATTTTTCCTTCAGGAAGTTCCACCATACCATAGGAAAGGTGATACAGGTTTTTCGCCCATTCAAAACCCAGTTTGTCAAGAAGGATAGCCAGCACTTTGAAATGATATTCCTGCTCATTTCCAACAACATAGACCAACCGGTTGAAATTAAAATCCTGGTGCCTTAACTGGGCAGTTCCTATGTCCTGGGTCATGTAAACCGAGGTACCATCTGATCGCAGGAGAATTTTTTCATCCAGGCCTTCTTTTTTCAGGTCGACCCACACCGATGAATCGTCCCTTTGATAGAAAACACTATCGCGAAGACCTTTGAGAACTGTGTCTTTTCCAATGAGGAACGTGTCGGATTCATAGTAAATTTTATCAAAATCAACACCCAATCGATTGTAAGTTACATCAAACCCGTCGTATACCCATTGGTTCATCGTTTTCCATAATTCAATGGTTTCCGGATCCCCTGCTTCCCATTTTCGGAGCAGCTCCTGGGCCTCTTTTAGAACGGGTGCTTCTTTTTTTGCCTGTTCTTCAGGCATACCCTGTTCCTTGAGTGAAGTAATTTCTTTTTTGTACTCAGTGTCAAAAATGACATAATACCTGCCCACGAGGTGATCTCCTTTTAATCCTGAAGATTCGGGTGTTTCATTGTTGCCCCACTTTTTCCAGGCCAGCATTGACTTGCAGATATGAATGCCACGATCATTAACGATGTTGGTTTTTATGGCCTTTTTACCATTTGCTTCAATAACGCGGTGAATCGACCAACCGAGCAATATATTTCGTATGTGGCCCAGGTGCAAGGGTTTATTGGTATTGGGCGAGGAGTATTCCACCATGATGGTTTCCGAATTTGCTCCGGGTTGTTCGATGCCATAATGATCAGCGATGGCGATGAAGTTGAATGTGCTCAGCCAATGGGCAGGTGAGATGGTAAGGTTTAGAAATCCTTTGATGACATTGAAATTATCCAGTTCCTTCAGGTTATCGACTAGATTGGTGCCCAGTGCTTCACCTGTTGCTTCGGGAGATTTTTTTGAATAGCGTAATAACGGGAATACAACGAGGGTAATGTCTCCTTCAAAATCCTTTCGGGTTTTCTGAAGCTGGATCATGTTCTCCGGAACTTCTGCACCAAAAAGTTCCCTGATTCCCTCCATAACCTGTGTAGTTATTTTATTTTCAATCATATAACCTTTTCCTCTTAAGAAATGAAGTGCAAAGATAATATAATGATGTAATTTAGGGGAAAGAGGTTGCCGGAAAGTTGGACATGTTGAGAATTTTGATTTGTTTGGGCTGTTTTATAGAAAATGGCGCGCTTATAAAATTGAATGGAATAATGAGTCCGGTCTAAAAAGCCACCTTACCCCTAAATCCCCTAAAGGGGAC
>CAZAMT010000217.1:0-7000 GCA_964486145.1 uncultured Bacteroidales bacterium | reverse complement strand
ACTTATGAATAGGGCAGGTTAGAAAACTAAAGTTTCCTGATCTTTATATTTTTGTACCAAATCTTTGATCCGTGATTTTGAAAATCAATATGCCCAAAAGGTGATTTGCCGAAAAACGGATTGTTTTTCCATTTTGATTCAGCTACCCTGGCATTATAATCTTCAGAATGGAGTTGACATTGCAGAACCATAATTCCATTAACCCAATGCGTAACCAGTCCTTTGGATATTCGGATTCTGCCTGAATTCCATTGCATAGCCGGGTTTACTTTGGTATCTTTTGATGGGGCATAAACATCGTAGAACGAACCGGTAGAGTTTTTGTTAACTTTTCCCGGATCATCAAATACCTGAAATTCGGGGCCTGTAAGATAGGGTCTTTTCCATTGCTTTCCTTCCCTTACCCTGTAGATAACGCCACTATTGCCATTTTCTTCAATTTTCCAATGAAATTTTAAATCAAAATCAGCAAAAGCTTCCCTGGTCAGGATGTCATCTCCTCCTTTGGAACCATCGCAATAGATTGCATTGTCATTCACAGACCAGGTTTGAGGTTCATCGCCGTTATATGCTTTCCATCCGTTTAGCGTCTCGCCATCAAAAAGTAATTCCCACCCGGCAGCAAATTCTTCAGGGGTTAAGGTGTTGTCTTGTTCCTGTGATTGAGCTGATAAAAAGAAAAACAGAATTGTTGAAATCAGAAGTATTTTTTTCATCGATCCATTCGTTTAGGTTATTATTATTTATAAACTATATCCATTGTGATATTCATGCTTGATCCATTCTTTGGACATTTCAAGGGCATTCCATTCTATCCATTTTTTTGCTTCACGCTCAACTTTTCGGGTGACAATATCTTCGGAGAACGGAAGTAATTTTGCTGTACGCAATTTTTCATTTGCACCGATATTCGTGATCCTCATGTTTTCGCTGTCCCATAACAGTGTTTTTTGCAGTGACTGCATGCGAACAGCCAGGTTACCCATGACAACCATTTCATTGAACGGACCTGCGTAATCAAAATTCGATGCGGGTTTCCCCCCGGTTTTACAGCATTCAACGAAATGCATTTCGTGTCTTCCACCGCCTTTTGGGTGATCCGGAATTCGTTCCAAGGTTACCCTGGTTTGTGGAATTATTTCCTCCCCGTTTTTATAAACTTTCCATTTATTGCCATAAGATTCAGCAATCAGGGTAGCTTCGGATCCAATAAACATAAAGCCGCCACCGGGATTCATCGGGGCGTCATTGGGTAGATCATAGGGGCGGGAAGGCATCAGGCCGCCATCGTACCATATTAATTCCAGTTCGGGTAAGGCGAGATAGGATAAGTTTTTTCGTGCCGGGAATTTATAACTTACTTTGGCTGAAACCGGAGCGCTCTCTGTATTTACGAGGGAGGAGCTTGCCTGGAATGCTATCGGATGACCTAACTTAAGTGCATAGTTGGGAACGTCAAGCAGGTGGCAGCCCATGTCACCCAATGCACCTGTTCCATAATCCCACCATCCGCGCCATATCCAGGGATGATATTCCGGATTATAGGGTCGCATTTTTGCAGGGCCAATAAACAGATCCCAATCCAGGGTATCGGGTACCTTCACTTCTTCCGGTGGTTTAGGCATTCCCTGGCGCCAGATGGGCCGGTTGGTCCACACATGGGCTTCTCTGATGGTTCCGAGGCATCCGCTTTGCACGACTTCTGCAACTTCGTAAACGGTATCGCCGGAGTGACCCTCGTTACCCATTTGCGTTACAACACCTGTTTTTTGAGCTAATTCGGTTAGATGACGTGATTCCCAAACCGAGTGGGTGAGTGGTTTTTGAAGGTATACATGCTTGCCGAGTTCCATGGCAGCCGCAGCCTGGAGCGCATGTGTATGGTCAGGTGTGGCGATAACCACGGCTTCAATATCCTTTTGTTTATCCAGCATTTCCCGGTAATCCATGTATTTTTTTGCTTTCGGGTAGGTTTTAAATACCTTATCGGCATAGTCATAGTCGCAATCACAAAGTGCAACAATGTTTTGATCGACCATGTTTCGCAGGTTTACTTTGCCTTTTCCACCAATACCGATTCCTGCGATGTTTAATTTGTCGCTGGGTGCGGTATGTCCAAGCCCGGATACGGCAGCACTGGGAATCACAGTTAGGGCAAGTCCTGATGTGCCAATGTTTCTTACAAAATCTCTTCGTTTCATAATGATTGATGTTTTAGCTTTAATAATATAAATTCATTTCAATAAAATGTTTTCAATCATTAAATATAATTTTTTTTAATGAAAGTTAATGTATTAAAAATTGGATATGAAAAATACCTGCCCAAATTGAGCGATTCTGTTCAACTGCCTGTCCTGATTTTCGCGAATTAGGAAAATACAAATAGTTATCAACTACGAATAATGCAGGTTAATTCTCTTTGTCTAAATTTTGCCGTGCTTTTAATTGTGCAGGTTTCTGGTTTGGTCGCCACTCTTTTATTCCGCCAAAGGCATTTTCGTTGAACTTACCTTTACCGGTAATAGCAATATCCGATTTATTCCTATACTATTTATCTCGAGGCCAGTCTTGACAACGGGCAGACCTATAATCCCTTAAACGCTGCCTATGTGGATAGTTTAAACGGCCCTTTACAGCCAAGTGAGTTGCATCATCTGGTCTGGCATGCTTACTGCAGCTTTTCCGATACCTTCAGCGAAGAGGCCAAACTAAAGATCACGGCCATTTCTGTTACAGGGGGTGGCGATCCTTGTCCGGGATTGCCCAGGGGCATCTAACTGGTAACCTTGATCGACAACGATGGCCTCCAACATTTGAGAAAGCTGGTGAAGGAGCGAAAGTAAGATCCTGTTCAGGTTAGAAATTCTGCTGGAATTCTTTTGTGTCCTTTCATCAGAAGGCATTGCCATGTCGGACTCATAACTTATTTATTAACTTTTATTGGTTAAAACAGCCTTTTTGTTTAGCTTTGAAACCGTTTCTCAGCAAATTAACGGCGTGAATGCAAATGATTTTAACCTAAAAAATTTATAGTTATGAGCGAAAACAAAGGATTCGACTTTCAGCAGTTTATCAACGACTCCAGGGAGGTATTGGTAAACCCGAAGGAGTATTTTATGCGAATGGAAACTACGGGTGGTCTTGGTGAGCCCATCATTAAGGCACTTATCTATGGTGCCATATCGGGTTTTTTCACCATGATATGGAGTCTTTTTAAAATAGGGAGCGCAGCAGGAGGCTTTCTGGCAGGAGGTGTTGGAATTGCTGCTTTTTTCTTTACCATCATTGGGGCAGTGATCGGAGCTTTTATCGGGGGACTTATCGTGCTGATTCTGTCATCCATTTCTTCAGGCAATAACGAGTATGAGGCCAACATGAGGGTTGCGGTTTCGTTGATGGTTGTTATGCCCATCTCTTCCTTCCTCAATATTTTTGGAGGGATCCACTACTGGCTGAATACCATTATTAGTCTGGGTGTCAACCTGTACGCTATTTACATGCTCTATTTTGGTTTGATACATGCACTCAAAGGCAAACAACAGACAGCCAAAGTACTTGGTCTGGTACTGGGGGGGATTATGGTTTTATTTTCCCTGATCTTTGCTGTTACCAGGCAGGCTACCCGCACTTTTATGAAGGAGGGTGGCAGCCACATAGAAAGGCAAATGGAACGGAACCAGGATGAAGGAGAAAAAGTCCTTGAAGAGGCTGCCAAAGAACTGGAAGAAAAGAATGATTAAAAACACCATTTACAATAGTTTTAAGGCTGTACAAAAATTAATCCGTAAGCGGCAATCATCCTTTTGTGAGAAGAAATAGTTTTTTTGTGCATGGCGGGATCACTTTTTGAGAATCCGTCATTTTATTTCTGCTTTTATCTGCGGTCCTTTAAATTGATGAAGTGTGAGATCGTTCTTCAATGCCATTGAGGCTGCAAGCCCGGCGGCTTGTCCCAGCACCATAAAAACCAGCTCCACGCGTATGCTTCCAAAGGCGATGTGTGAGGCCTCTTCTTTTAAACTCCTTGGCTCAATTCTAAATTTTGATTGAAGCCTTAACAATTTTTGATTGGTCGTTTAATGTTTTCTTTGTATTTTTCATCCTGAAAGTGATGTTTTTTGTTCATGTATTATTTATTTAACAATCAGAATATAAACAAATTACATTACTTTTCCTAATTTTTATTTTTACTTTTTTAAGTAACAGTTTTGAACCATTTTTATTTATGCTCAACGATGATAAGATTCCCTTCGTCTCTTTCCTCAACTTTGAAAAAGATGACATTATGATCCAATTGATAATCTTTATTATTTCCATCCACATTTACATTTCCAGGTATAACTCCGTGTATCCGTACCTGGTAAATCCGGTTTTCAGGCATTCCTGAATAATCCCCTTCGCGGGCTGAAATAGAAATTGTCGTTTGCATTTCTTGTCTTTCGCAGTGAATGTTGGTTAACGAATAGTTTTCCCTTTCATACATGAAGGTCTCACCATCATCTTCGTACAGAATAAAACGGCTCGTACCTTCCGGATAAATATCTAACGTTATTTCTGTCAAAGGCTTTTGCCCGATATAATCCGGAACTTCCATGGTCGGAATGATTGCCCCGCCACGGACATATAATGGCAATTTGTTCAGGGGGAATGACTTATCATTCAGCCAGGTGCCACCTTCAAAAACTTCTCCTGTTTCATAATCATACCACTTTTGTCCTTTCGGAAAATAAATGTCCCGTTTTGTAAAATTGGATTTTTTATCCCAAACCGGCACCACCATTAAACTGCGTCCGTACATGTATTGCGTTCCGATGTTATGCGTTTCTTTGTCTTCCTGAAATTCCAGCGGAAGCGAACGAATGGCTGATTCGCCATTCCTGTGTTGCTGCCAGATGTATGAATACAAATATGGAATTAACCGGTAATGCAACCGGACGTACTTCAGGTAATTTTGGTAAACCGGCTTCGGCTTCGTCCACGGCAGTTCGCCCCCCATCCATTCATTATGGATCATAATTGGGCTGAACGCAGTAATTTGCGTCATGCGCATGTAATGTGCATCATCCGGGATGTAATACCCCTGGATTTCCGGGCTGTAAAAGAGGCCGTACCATCCTGTGGATGCCATGGCCTGGCTGACTTTATCGAGGTTTTGCAGGTAGTCGGCATAAATAGCGGGGGCAAACCGTTGCATACCTGCGTACCCGGCGGCCATTTGGCTGTAGTATCGTTTTCCGTATTCCGCCCGGTAACGTTGATAAATTTCCCTGAGCCAGTAAAACCAATAACTGTTGTGCAATTCTTCTCCCACAGTTCCGCCGGGAAATTTCATCCCTTTCCTGATTCGGTTGGCGTGTGAATCTTCCTTGAATCCGGAAATGCCCGCATCGAAATGGTGATTTTTCAGAAATTCGAAATAAATATCCATCCCTTTTTCACTGAATACATCCGGGTAGCCTTCTTCGCCGGCAAAAGGTTTCATATTTTCATACAGGGCGCTGTCGGCAGGGCTCACATGACCATAAATCCAGTGGTTAACCAGCAATCCGCAGCTAGTTAAATCCTGGACCCATTCTTCGGGCTTCGGAAATACTTCATCTGCCCAGGATAAATTTCCATGGTCCGTTGACCATCCCGGTTCAGTGGCGATTACATCCATCGGGATACTGCGCTTTCTGAATTCATCGGCGACTGCCACAAATTGCTGAGCATCCCACCGGTTGCCTGATTCCGCATTTTTCCTTGTTGACCTTCCCCGGAAATTTAATCCGAGCGACTTTTTCAGCGGCATGTTGGAATGGCCTGTCAGCCGGTAATAATCTTCAACGATTTGTTTTAGCGAACCGCCAATAAAATAGTAGTCCATTACGCCACCATAAGTTTTATACTCAACGATATCCGGCGTTTCGCTTCCAAACATAAAGCGGCTTTCGAAGCTGTTGTCCAGGAAAAGGCCGTAGCCGTTTGTGCTGAGGATAAGTGGAATAGTTACTTCAATTTCTCCGGTTGAACGGGGACGGTTGACATACGTTGCCCAGTTCCGGATAGTGGCTCCGCGAAGATTGAAGCGTTCGAACCGCAGGCCGCCTCCGTAAAACGCTTCTTGCTCACCGGATGCGTCCATCTGAAAACGGACAGTGGACATGTTTTCAGAATATCCGTAGCTTTTTCCCGGAAGATGGGATGCCAGCAATTTACCGGCTTCTTTATCGGTAAATTGAATATCAAATGGATTTTTACTGATTTTTAGACGGAGACTATCGGTAGTAACAATTAAATGCTCCGGCAAATCTTCCAATTTGTAATCCACTGCTTCCCACTGGTCCCGAACAACAGATTTTGCAGGGTATTTCAGATGCGTTTTTTCTTTATCAGAATGACGAATCCTGACAATATTTGGTGTGCATAATTCCAGTAAAACATCTTGCTCCGGGTATTCAACATAAATACGGTTTACGGCCTGATGGAATCCCTGGTATTCTCCCAGCCACTGCCAATTTACGGATAATTCTGCCGGCAATATCCGGGCATTCACCCAATTGGCCAAATCATTTTCCACGTCGCCGCCGCCATCAACGCGCAGTTCGAGCATATCGATTTTTTTTATATTTAACCGGATATCTTCGATGCCAGAACCGCCGGTCATCAGCGGGCTTTCGTATAACTGGTTCCCGTCTCCCAAAACCTTGAAAACGGCCGACCCTTGTTCCCCCGCCGCATCGTCGATGCCTATGGTAGCCAGAAACCATTCGTATTCGCCGTGAAGTGAAAAAACTATTTTTCCGTTGGCATGCATTCCCAGTCCATTTTCGTAGGGAATACCCCATAGGACCAGCGGACCATGGTTAAAATTCCTGTCTATCTGCGCTTTTTTTCTCCCAGCTTCCGAAACAGAATTGTACTCCAAGTACCAGCCCCGGTCGCTCAAATATTCTTCCTGCGCGAAACAGGAGAACACATTGAAAAGAAAAAAGAATAAAATTCCAGTTTTTAATTTCAT
>CAZAMT010000216.1:0-7030 GCA_964486145.1 uncultured Bacteroidales bacterium | reverse complement strand
CAACAGCTTTAACTGCTGCAGTATAATCAGGTTCCTGTGTTATTTCAGGAACAAGTTCCGTATAAACCACTTTCCCTTCTTCATCCAGGACAACCACTGCCCGAGCAAATAATCCGGCCATCGGGCCGTCTGTAATTCTCACACCATAATTATTTCCAAAGGAATCATCTCTTAATTCACTTCCCGAAATTACTTTTGTTATACCTTCATTTGAGCAAAACCGCTGGTGGGCAAAAGGTAAATCTTTGGATGCTGAAATAACAACCGTGTTATCCATTGATTCAACTTTTTCATTGAAATTTTTTACCGAAGTAGCGCAAACACTGGTATCCAAACTCGGGAAAATATTCAGGATTACCTTTTTACCTTTGTAATCCGACAATTTAAAATCATTCAAATCCGTTCCCGTAAGAACAAAATCAGGTGCCTGCTCTCCATTCTTAGGAAGTTCACCCAATGTGTTTATTTCATTTCCTTTAAGTGTTACTGTTGCCATAATCTATTGTTTTAAATTATAATGCTTTAAACACCAAAAACAAATCAATTGTTCATCTCTTTATTGTACCATCCACATTTCTTTTAAGCTTATCTTTTCATTGGGTCTGTTAATCAAATCAATATAACAATGACTTCAATTAAACGTATTTCTAAAGGATTCTTATAAAATTAGGTTTATGTATTCTTCTGTCAACAAACGATTTTTAGTAATAAATTCTTTTAGACTGATACTCTTTGTCTTTGCAGTATCCTTCCCTTTATGTCTTTACAGTCAGGTAGATACAAAATTCTGGTTTGTAGCTCCTGAAATTAGTAACGACCATGCCGACAGACCAGTTTACTTTAATATCACAACATTCGACCAGGCGGCCCGGGTAACAATATCCATGCCTTCAAATTCATCTTTCCCTGACATCAACCTAACCATTGGCGCCAACTCAACCCATCGCGAAAACCTTACTTCTTATATTGATATCGTGGAAAACATATACAGGACTGATTATGATCTCACCATACCCGGAAAAAACAACAACGGAATTCTTATTGAATCCGATGTTGATATTACGGTTTACTATGAAAGTGCCGGCCCTAACAACAGCGATCTGTTTGCTCTTAAAGGCCGCAATGCACTGGGTTCCCACTTTTTTACTCCTTTCCAAAATCGATATTACAACAATTCTGCCAGTGGATGGGATGATCCGGCGTATTCGGCTTTTGATGTGGTTTTCACGGAAGACAATACATACATTACATTAAACATACCTTCAGGTCAGGCAGTATATAATAATGGTGCAGGCTGGACAGGCACGGTTAGGCTTGGTCCGTTCAACCGTGGTGAAACTTTCTCAGGCATACCGGTTTGGATAACCAATGGTATAAAACCATCCAAAAACGGAAATGATATTTTTGGCAGGGTAGCCCAGGATCATTTATCCGGCCTTGAAATTAAAGCCCATGATATTTCAGGATCAAGTACCAAACGCATTGCAGTAACACTCAAGGATGATTCCATGAGGGGATTTATGGGTTCTGCGTACGATACCGGCGGAGATCAGATAGTCCCCGTGGATATCATTGGTAAAGAATACATCGCGTTAAAAGGTGAACTAAGAAATGGAAGTGTCGGAGGACATTACTCAAAACCACCAGCTCCGAATTCAACTGAACAGGAAGCTGTATTCATTACAGCTACTGCCGATAATACTTCAATAACGGTTCGCGGAAACCTCGAAACAACAATAGATAAAGGGGAAACCTACACACTTGAATTAAAACATGACAACACCCATATTTTGGCTTCCGAACCAGTTTACGTTTGGCAGGTAACTGGTTTCGGAGATGAAATGGGATCTGCAATATTACCTGCAATAGACCGATGCACGGGTTCGCAAAAAGTCGCATTTACCCGGTCGCAATCAGGTTGGGATTTTTACCTCACCATTTTGGTGCGTGACGGAGCTGAAGATAACTTTCTCCTGAATGGCGTAACAAATAATATTTTGAAAGCTTCAAACTTTAAAAATGTAAATGGTACTTCATTTTGGAAAGCGGCTACTATTGGACCGGTTTCAACATCCGATATACTTGAACTTCAACAAAATGTTATTGAAAACACATCAGAATACTTTCATGTGGGTATTATTATGGGCAGTAATTCCGGTTGCCGTTGCGGATACTTTTCTGATTTCGGTGAAACTCCACAAATTGAAGGTGCTCCCCTGGTTGACGGCTTAGCCCTTTGTGCAGGTAGTATGGAACTGAGTGTAGAAGACCAGGGCGCATATACAAGTTATCAATGGTATAAAAATAATATTGCAATAAATGGTGAATCGAACAGTTCCTACCTTGTTGATGCGCCTGGCAGATACAAGGTTACCGCAATAACAACTTGTAATGGTGTAACAACTGAAACTTTTCCATCAAATGAAATTGATGCTATTCCCTGCATTTCAATCGATGATCCTGTGGTTACCGAAGGAACATCTAACACGATATTTACAGTAAGCATTACCGACCAACTTACCGAGGATGTTACCTTCGAATACCAGACCTATGCATCTACCGCGCAAAAAACAAAAGACTTTGTTTCTTCCAAAGGAACAGCCACCATTTATGCCGGCACCGACAGTTGTGAAATTTTAGTACCCATTGTTCAGGATATCATCAATGAGCCAAATGAATCTTTTGAAATGAGGATTCGCAATGCTGAAAACGTGAATATCAGTGATTCATCAGGAATATGCACAATTTTGGACGACGGCGATTCGGAGCCGGTCCTTGATTTAAACGCCACAGTTACTGTCGAAGAAAATGTGGCTGGTGGCAATGTTCATATCCCGATAAATTTATCAGAAGAATCAGGATACACAATTACGGCAGATTATGCTGTATATGATATAACTACTACCCGAAATAAAGATTATGTTTCAGAACAAACCGGAACCATCTCTATAACTTCAGGAGAAAAATCCGGAAACATCAGCATCGAAATAACAAACGATGATATTTTTGAGCCATCAACAGATGGTTACGAATCGTTCCTGATCATTTTTGATAATATCCAGCATGCACAAACAGGAATGGATACCACTGAATGCAGAATTGTGGAAAACGATCCAATACCGGAATTAACCGTTTACAGTTCTACTGCTACCGAAGGAGATACACTCAAATTCCATGCAGTCATCAACCGGATGTGTAGCGAAGAAATTTCATTTTCAGCAGAAGCACAGGATGTAACCACCTCAATTTTTTCCGATTATGAATATACACCGGCCATTCAAACATTTACAATTCCGGCAGATAACGCCGAAACTTTTATCTTTATCCCTGTAAATGAAGATTTACTTGCCGAAGGAAACGAAATGTTTACACTTGAAATATCGAATCCCGTGAATGCAACAATCGCCGCTGATCCACTACAGGTAACAGGAAATATTACCGACCAGGATGGTTTACCGCAGGTTTATGTGGACGATGTTTCAGCAACAGAAGGTGATACCCTGAAGTTCAACATAAAACTATCATTAACCAGCAGCTCCGACATTACATTTGATGTAGCCACCATTGATGGTACCTCCGGTAACACAGACTATGAGTCTATTGCTACCCCCATAAAACAAACAATATCAGCAGGCACCAGCTCTTTAATCGTTAATATACCTTCTACCCAGGATACAGATGAAGAAGGTAATGAGACATTCCAGCTTGAACTGACAAATCTCACAGGTGATGCAGCATTTCTTGACAGTTTAGCTATAGGTACCATCATTGACGATGATGAAACACCAATCGCCCATGACGACAATTATACATTAAATGAGGATCCCTCCTCACCGGCTACCGGAAATGTGATGGATAACGATGAAGGACTGGGTGACACTCCTGTAACTATCACGTTGCTTATGGATGTCCAACATGGTTCACTGAATCTGCAAAATGACGCAAGTTTTTCATACACACCCGATTCTAATTTTTTTGGTAGCGATAGTTTCAAATATATTTTAACGGATAACGATGGGGATGCTGATACAGCTACTGTTTTTCTGCAGATAATCAGCGTAAATGATGTTCCGGAAACAGCAGATGACACCTATACCGTAAAAGAAAAAACCAACCCGGCATATGTTGAGATCACCGGCAATATTCTGGATAATGATACCGGTTTGGGAGATACAGTTTCGATAATTCAACTCACTGCACCCTCAAAAGGTACTTTAAACCTGCTGCCGGATGGTTCCTTCTCCTATGAACCAGCGGAGCAGCAATATGGAAATGATGTTTTCACCTATAAACTTAAAGACAGCAATAACGATGAATCAGACGTAGCTACAGTGTCCATCAACATTCAATATTATAATGATGAAGCACCTGTTGCTGCCAACGACAACTATTCAACAGCCCAAAACAATGCAATAGAAATCAATGTACTCGCTAATGATACTGATACTGACGGCAATGTAACGATTGACAAAGGATCGATCCAAATCAGCCAGCAGCCTGCAAATGGTTCTGTTAACATGGATATATTTACCGGGATGATTACGTATACTCCCGACAGCGGGTATTCAGGTAATGATTTATTTATCTATACAGTTGCCGATAAACACATCAGTTTACAGCCTGTTAAAAGGTCGAACGAGGCAACAGTTTCTATTGAAGTAACAACAAACAACAATGCACCCGAGGCGCGTTGTAAAAACATCAGTGCATATCTTGATGAAGACGGCAGTGCAACAATAAACGCAGCAGCTCTTGATGATGGCTCTTTTGATCCGGATGTTGATGATACCATCTCCCTTTCAATTGACGGAAATGCAACCATAAATTTTAACTGTTCGGATAAAGGTTTCAACAATGTCTATCTTACTGTAACAGACAATCACCTGTCTCAATCAACATGTTTATCGCAAATCTCTGTTTTAGACACTATACCTCCTGAGGTGGCCCAATGCTTGAAGGACACAATTGTTTATTGTGGCCCGAAAGCTTCAGGTGCAGCCGTAACTTATGAAACATCCTTATTCTCCGATAACTGCGATGGTACAAACATAAACGGAACATTAATCACTGGTTCTCCACCAGGCTCAACATTTCCTGTGGGTAATACAGTGGTAGAATACCAATACCAGGATGTCTCCGGAAACGAACCAGCGTCATGCTCATTTACCATAACTATTGTTCCCGATACCGTGGCACCAGTTATTACAGGCTTATCATCAAAGAGTGTAATGGTAAATCAATTGGATAATACATACAGCCATACCGGAAATTCGCTGGATGTTATTGCTTCCGACAATGTGGAGGTCAGCAGCATAACTCACAATTATGGTTCCGGAGGTTCAAGTCTTGATCATTTCACATTTTCAGAGGGAGAACACACAGTTATATGGACAGCTTTAGATATCTTTGGTAACCAGTCATCTCATGCTTTTACCTTAACCGTCACTCCCATGTTTAGTGTAAGCCTCTCTTCCGATATGACTGATAATGAAGCTTGTATAGATGAAATATTTACATTTACTGCAACAATTACAGGCGGTAAATTGCCCCTTCAATTTAGCTGGTATGTGGATGGCACAGACATGACCGGTTGGATAACAGAAAGTACCTTCAGCACATCAGCACTTACAGATGGCCAGGTGGTATCGGTAATAGTAAAAGACGGTGATGGATACCAATATGAGAGCAATCTCCTTACAGTTTCAATATTACCTGTGCCAGTTTCAGGAAATTTGTTCAGAAAATCAAACAAATAACGGTAACTTAAGTCTACTTAGGAAGTATAAGGTCAAAAATCCATGTTTGTTTATAAAATAAAACGAATGTTATAAACAAAAAAAATTTTTAAACCAACAAATTCTCATAAAATGAAGAGATTAATTATATTAACATTTTTGGCCAGTTTATTTACAATTATAACAGAAGCGCAACAAGTGAAGGAGTGTTACCAAACCGTAGATCACATGATCTGGGTTGTTGAACAATTGGATGAAGTTGTTGAATCATGGGAGAAACTTGGTTTCACAGATATTCATTACATGGAGCGAGCCGAATTGAAACTGGATGGCAGGAACATTGACATTAAAGCTGCTTCCGCAAATTTATCAGGATCAAAAGTACTGTGGTTGCAGCCTGTAAGGGAAAGATCGTTACTTACCGATTTTCTTGAAAGTTATGGTTCAGGCATTTATGCAATTATCCATGGTACTGACAGTAAAAGTGATATAAAAGAGGAAGTTGAAAGGTTAAAGAAAAGACGTGTGGATGTAAACTGCGAATTTGAGTTTAAATCATCATACCAGTCGGTGAGTTATTGCATTATGCAAACCAGGGATGATGGAACCTATAACATGGGTTTTGTTCATGAAAATGAATCCGAAAAACTGTTCGAAGATCTGCCTGGCGACAACAAATATAACCTCCAGTTCAGTCAGTACGCATTTGCCACCACTCAACCAAAAGAAGTCTCCAAATACTGGTCGCGCATTGGCTTACCCAAACTTGCCATTACACATGGCTCCGTTCATGACAAAGAATACTACGGTAACCCGGCCGGGTTTGATATGAAGTTGGGCTGGCAGCGCCATGGAGATATCGTTTATGAATGGTGTATACCCTTAAAATCGCCCAATGTTTATGAAGATCACATCCGGAAAAAAGGAGAAGGTGTACATCATTTGGGATTTCAAGTGGATAACATGAATCAAACCCTAAACAATTTAATCGAAAAAGGATTTATAGTTTCCCAGGCCGGAGGATGGGGTAATAAAGGAAAGCCAGGTTCAGGAAAATTTGCTTATATTGATCCAAAACCTCTTGGCGGAGTGGCTGTTGAACTTTTATGGAATCAAAAATAAAAGTTACTAAAAACGATATCTCAATTTATTGATACGATTTTACCTCATTAGTTTCAGTCATTTTTGTAATCTTGCTTGAAACTAACATTGATGCCATCCCCGAAGGCATGCTTATTTTACCTATCAAAATTTAAATAGCGTTTTCAACGGGAAAGTGGTTATATATGAAACAA
>CAZAMT010000215.1:1855-7109 GCA_964486145.1 uncultured Bacteroidales bacterium | reverse complement strand
AAGAAGTCCCCTTTAGGGGATTTAGGGGTAAGGTGGCTTTTTAGACCGGACTCACATATGATAAAAATCACAGTAAAAGTTAATATAAACATAAACAAATGTTGAATGTTCATATAACTTCATTAAAAAAGATCATTTTATGCTTCATTTAATGATTAATTCATATTAATTTTAAATGTAGTCTCAATTAATTATAAAACTTTACATGAATTAAATATTTTAACAAAATATTAACTTAATTAAAATCAATGACATTTTGGAAAAAACGTAAAAATAAGTTTGAATTCTTTAAAGAGGATTATTCAGACAATCAGGGAGATAGCCAGCAGGAGGTAGCGACTATCTATCGGAGGCAGGATGTTATATTAAAGAAGCTTGACATTCAGGAAAGATTGATTCAAAAACAATCACGACAGATTGAAGGCTTGCTGGAAGCGTTAAATAACATTAACACTGCACTGGAAAGCAATAATATAGTCCTTGAGGAGCTGATTAAGTCAAAGAAAAACGGACCTGATTTTTTGTTGAATTAGTTTTGGTTAATGTCGATCAGTTCAATGGACAAACCGGTTTCAATTTTAAAATCTTCGATTTCATCCTCCATATCGGGATCGTCCGAGTCATAGTACCATTTTATTTTCACGTCCGCACCGTTTTGCATTTCCTTCTTTAATATTTCAAGAAGGTCGAGAATTTGCCTTGATGAGCTGGTATTAAAATAGGTAAGCCTGAAATTGAATTCCAAAGGTTTATCTTCATTTTCGAAAAATTTTCGAAGCCAATCCTGTAATGGAGCATAAAACTTGAATGTTTCTTCCATGTAAGACTCACCTGAAATTTCACAGACACCTTTTTCAGCATCGAAAGAAACAGCCGGAAAAAATGGTGCATCATCAACTTCATGTAAAACTATATTTTCCATATCCTGATTATTTACTATTGCTATATTTATCAATTTGAACTGTTAATGTAAAATACGAAAATGTATCATCAATTTTACGAATATCATACTTAAACAGATTGCCTGTAATAACCCCCACCTGCAACAAACCAATATGCGCTCCGGCTTCATGGATGCCTGCTAACTTTCTTGTTTCGCGTTTTATTTCGCGGAGTACAGCATTGTCTGAATCATTAATTTCATCACAATATTTTTTCAACTTATCTCCATGCTGGGCATAAATTAAATTTCCGGTGGTAAAGTTAAAATAATCTTTGTATTCTTTTAGAATAAAGCTTCCAATGCCTGTTTTTGCTTGCTCATCATTAGAATGTTGAAACTCGGCGGAATAATAGTCCACATTCTGAGTCAGTTCAATAAAGGTTTTATAAATGCGGTTGATCGTCTGATAGTCATCCTGTAAGATTACTTTCAGGTAATTACCAAAAAAAACCCTTACATGGATATTGATCGGCCCCATAAATGATAAAACCCCGTTTTTATAAACATTGTATAACTCCATTATTTCATAAGTTTTATTCCAAGTAATGTTATATCATCTCTTTGCTCTTCGCCTTCCATATACGCATCGAGTTCGTATTCAATTTTTTCTTTTTGCTCTGACATCGGGAAATTTGCAATGTCTTCAAGAAGTTTTAATAATTTTTTTGTGCCAAACCGTATCCTCGAAGGACCATTTTGATCAATGATACCATCAGAAGACAAATAGAGCATATCACCAGGGCTGACTTCCATTTCTTTGTTTGAGAAATCAATGATTTCTTTGCTTTTGCCATGACCACCAATCGATTTACGATCACCTTTTAGCGTAACAACATTTTTTTTATTCTCTTGTTTGATAATAAAAAGAGGGCGTTTCGCACCGGAATAGACCAATTTTAATTTGCCTTGCTGACCCTTTTCAATGACGCAAAGACCTAAATCCATGCCATCATGGTTGTCGGTTTGATCCTGACGCAAAGCAGAATGCACCTCTTTATTCAGGGTTTCCAGTATTTGGTTTGGTTCAAATATCTTTCTTTCATTGACGATTTCGTTTAGCAACCTGTTGCCAATCATTGACATAAATGCACCCGGCACACCGTGGCCTGTGCAGTCGACTGCCGCGATGAAAGTTTTCGCGGGTGAGCCATTTGCCGATGGAAAATGTGAAAACCAGTAAAAATCTCCCGATACAATGTCTTTGGGCCGATATAAAATGAATGATTCAAAATGATTGCTTATCAGATTGGTATCAGGGAGAATGGCTTGTTGAATATTGGTGGCATACTCAATACTTGAGCGAATATGAATATTTTGTTGTTCAAGCTTATCTCTTTGATCTTCTATCTTTTCTTTTTGATTTTTGATGGCCTTGTTTTGCCTTAAAAGGATAATTGCAAAAAATACCATAATAACTAAAACGAATAACACAAATCCTATCAACTGATTACGAGCTCTTATTTGCGCTTCTTTTGCCAAAAGAGTTGCTTCTTTTTCACGTAGTTTGGTTTTGTTTAATTCAATTTCAAGGCGTTGTTCCCTGGTTAGTATTTCGGCTTTTTCCAGTGAATCTGCCGTTTGCCTGAGAATTTGGTTTGTCTGGTTCAGTACATTTTCAGTTTGCTGTTTTTCAGCCTGAGCTTTATCAACTTCCGTTTTGGCAATGGTTTTGACCTCTTCCATTTCTTCCTTCTTGATTTTTCTGTCGAAGGACTGATAAATCTCAAAATACTCAAAAGCTTTATCTGAATTACCTGTGGTTTCATAACTTTCGTAAATCATCCCGTAACTTCGGCGGAGAAGCTTCATGTTGTTAAGTTCCTTTGAGAGGTCGATAGCTTCTTCCAGATATCCAATGGCCTCCTCGTGTTTGTTTTGCCCTTGCAGCGCCATGGCAACATTGGTAAGGCCTGATGCAATACTGCTTTTATCGTTTATATTTTTACTGATGGCAAGCCCGTTTTTGATCATGGATTCTGCCATTGCAAAATTTTCAATATCGGAATAAATCATACCCAGGTTGTAATAGATAATCATCATTCCGTTTTTGTTATTCATTTTTTTGCTGTATTCCAGGGCTTTTGTGAAGTTGTCAATTGCCTTCTCATGCTTCTGATAGTTCCAGTAAATAAACGCTGATTTGTTCAGGTATTGTGCAGCAGAAGCATGGTCCTGCTCATTGATATATCTTTCAATCAATGTTTCATATTGTTGCAATTCATCTTTGGTTTTTTCAGGAATATCCTGTCCCAAAATGAATTGATGAGACATCAACAACATTATAAATGAGAAAAAAGCAACGCGGTATGCCATTTTATGGTGTATTTGCATTCTCAGGTCCAAATTTTATGATTTTTACTAAAAATTATCAATAAGGTTCCAATTTTTGGTTTTATTTGCCGGTATTGATGCTTTAAAGATGGATGCTGAACATTTAAATTTTATGGTTGTTTTGATTAAAATATTTTGAATATGGAGTTAAAGAAATTTAAGGAGATCATACCGCGAGACCCTGTTTTTAAAAGTTTACATCCTTTACAAATGGCATTGTTGAAGGATAAAAATAATGACTGGGATGGTGCTCATCAGATTGCTCAAAAGGATACCACACATGATGGCTGCTGGTTGCATGCCTATCTTCACCGGAAGGAAGGAGATGTTTCTAATGCCCGCTATTGGTACAACAGAGCCGGAAAACCGGTCTCAGATTTGCCATTGGATAAAGAATGGGAAGAACTTGCCATCTACTTTCTTAACATAAATTTAAGAAATGAATAATGTTTATGTAATATAAATTATTATAAAATCATTTTATTTTGCCATCTTAAATTAAAGTTAAGATGAATAGATTTTTATTGCTGATGGCTGTTTGTGTATTTGGATTGGAAGTTTCAGTGGCAAACGGGCCAGGGGAAGATGACCGGAATACAGGAGTAAATATAACCGGAAAAGTTATTGACCATGAAACCAGGGAAGCGTTGAGTGGTGTTGCAGTGAAACTTGACGGATTTAATAAAACGGTTTACTCGGATTTTGATGGTAATTTTAGTTTTACGAACCTTTATCCCGGCAAATACGATATTTCTATAACATATCCTGCATACAGGGAGATTAAGATTGAAAAACTTCCAGTTCATGGAAACCAGAAAGAAAAGGAAAAAGAAATAACTGTTCGTTTAAGCAGTATACATTAAAAAAAGCCGGACGTTGCGCCGGCTTTTTTAATGAAAATATAGTAATCAATTAGTATTCACGCGAATCAATGAGGTTACCGTTTTCATCCCATCGAAGCCATTTTCCAACACGTTTCCCTTTATTGTATTGCATCTGGTACCGGAGCGTTCCGCTATCATCCCAGATTTTCCATGCACCGTGTTTTTTATCATTTAAATAGTTGGCTTCTGCAATTTTAACATTCTTTTGATTGTAAGTAATCCATGTACCATCCATCTTCCCCATGTTGTAAGATCGGACTTCATTAATTTTACCATTAGGGAAAAATATGTTTGTGGTTCCGTGCTGTAAACCATCTTCCAGGTTCATTTCAATCCTGGGTTCCCCATTGTTATGGAATTCTTTGTATTCTCCCTCGTAAGGGGTGTAGTTGTCGGCATAATACCTGCCATCCTCTCCTTCAATGATTTGAGAGTAACCAGTTACTGTTGTGATAACTGCTAACGCGAATGTATATATAAGTGTTTTCATACGCCTAAAATTTAAATTGTTAATACTTCGGTTCTCCTCTTTGTTTTACGAGCGAAGGATTGGGCTCGTTACATAAAATTAAAGTATAATTAACTTTACGGTAATACAAAGTTAACATTAAATTAACATAAGAGCAACTATTTTGTTTACTAATTTCTGGTTTTGGTCAAATTAATTTAATTGTTGACCGCGGGTAAAACTTAACATTTTGTTAAATGGCCGGAATACCGGAATGGTTGATATTATGGTATATTTGTACGATTTTTAAAACCATAACAAACTATGAAGACGATACATACATTAAAATTGGCAACTGCCATTTGTGCCATATTTGCCTTTGGTTGCAATCAACATATAAATAAGAAGAGTGATTCCGCAGATAACTCAGTTGAAGGAAACACCAGCATGGTTGATGTAACCGGGCAGGATGAAGAGGTGATTGCAAAACTTTGGACTTCCGCGGAATTCAGAAATAACCGGGACCAAAAATACAGATCACTGGAAGATGCTTATGCTAATCCGGATAATGTTGTGAATTTGGCTGTTTATTCAAAATTTAATGGAGAAATACCTTCCGACATTGATACTTTTAAAAATGTGCAACTT
>CAZAMT010000215.1:0-1755 GCA_964486145.1 uncultured Bacteroidales bacterium | reverse complement strand
TTTTAGCTGCATTTCTTCTTACATTCATGCCAATAAACTGACTACGATTAAGTTTACTCTCAGGAAATAAGTAAAAACTTTTCAGGTACCGTTTTATTCCGATATAACGGATATACTGAAGCATCAGGGGTGCGAAATAACATTGCCTGGTGCAATAACACCAGGCAACCGGATATTAAAAACAACCAAAGCATCTTATGAAATCAATTGAAGAGGTAAAAGTAAAGTGCCACTCTTTAAAATGGATCAAAAAATGGACGATACGTAACTGAAGTTTTACTGGCAAATGATGGGTCACGCGCCGTTGGCGCTTCCGGGTTCAGTGTAACCGTGGGTGCCTGATGAAAGGATAAGGCGGCACATCCATTGCAGATGTGCGCAGATTTGGCCAAAAGTTAGTACTTTTTTGCTTCCGCAGTAGAATGCCGTTTTGGCATCTCATTCATTTCTAATGGATTAAAAGTATGTATTTTGTACGGACCGAACCCCAGATCCTTTGTATTGGTCGTTTAATGTGTTCTGAACCTTTGGTACTTTACTATCTTGGTATTTTCGAAAGATAATGCCATTTATTTAGCAGCGTGTAAAGTGCGCAGGCTCGAACAGCTTGCGTGAGCTCCGGCGTTGAACGGAGTTTCCATTGCTGCAAAGTGCCATGAACCTATTTATGTTAACAAGCTTTGTGCAATAATTAGAATTAATCTCAATGGGTTTAGTTAAAAGCATGGTTAACACCAAGCTTCCGATCAATATATCAATGGAATTGATAAAATTTACCCGTATTATCAGGTTTTTCGTTTGGGCGGTATAAAGCGTTGCCGTGAGCGCCCTGCGTTACTGTCCACCGGCATAAACCCTACCAAGACCAGCAAAACATAGCAAGCCACCTGTCCGGAAATGATTTATGACCGCCTGTTGGCAAGAGTACCTATTTCGTTCTATCTACCCAGTTTTCAATCCTTATTTCAGAAATTCGTTCAAATTCACTTGTGTTTTCTGTCACCATGATTAAGTCATTTTCTACTGCTGTGCAACCTATAAATAAATCTAAGTCACTAATCATTGTCCCTGCCTTTCTCAGTCTGGCTTTTTCTTTTCCATACGTCATTATTGAGTCATATATTGGCAAAATTGTTACAAGTTCAAGCAATTGTTCAATAAGTCGATGATTTTTTTCTGGGTTCTCACTATTTTCAGCTCCGAAAACAAGTTCGGCTAAGGTAATTTCAGAAATTGCACAATTTTCAGCTAATACAGCTTCTAATCTTTCTGTAACGCCAAATTTTCCACGAAAAAAATGAACGCAAATGTTGGTGTCAAGAAGATAGTTCATTAGAATTCAATATTATCTTGTTTGTCAACCCTTGAATTTCTAATTTCCTCGATAATCTCATCAGAATCTCGAGAGTCTTCCCAGGCTCCTGATAAGTCTTTCAAACTAACAGTTTTCTTTTCTTTTTCCTCAATTGATTCTGTCAATTTTATAATGAGTTTCTTCTTGGATCCATTATCAAGCCTTTTAAGGAATCCAAAGTACTTGTCGATTGTCGTATTTGTCAAGGCTAAACCCATAATTTATTTTTTTCCTAAAGATACAATTTATTTTACTTTAATCCGAATTTCTGTTGGTATCACTGGGTATTCTTGCCAACTATGGATAAAAAATAATGCAAAAAAAAAGAGGCAGGGATACCCTGCCTCTTTTAAGTAATTTATTGGATGGAATGGTTATTTCACCAATACTTTTCCTGTACT
>CAZAMT010000214.1:0-7207 GCA_964486145.1 uncultured Bacteroidales bacterium | reverse complement strand
TTTTAAACACATGAAATCTTGAAAAGCATTCTGTTGAAGTGTACGTCAACACGGCGATTGAAAGAATTGTGCCAGTAAACAATAAATTAATGGTTTACAATACAAATCACAATGAATTATCTGCAAATCTGGTACTGGTGGCTGTTGGTGCCCAACCCAAAAATCAACTTGCTAATGAAATTCAATTGCCATGAGGCATCAATGGAGCCAACAAAACGAGTCAAAAAATGCAAACCGTAATTCCTGACATATTTGCAGCAGGTGATTGCACCGAAACCTACCATGCTCTTCTCAGCAAGTCAGCTTATATACCTTTAGGAACTATCGCTCCTAAACAAGGAAAGTTTTTAGTTACCGCATGATTTGCAAGAATACCATCCAGGAGAAAATAATGCACCTGCAAAAGAAAAAGCAGGCACTGGCAAACGATATTATCACTATTACATGTGGTAATTGTATCAAATTCAATATGATGAGGTATGAATACCCTGATGGTGAGGCATAAATCAACCGGGTTATCCTCAACAAGGGGAATAGGTCGGTTGTTGTCAAACTTATTTCATTGGTATCGCTAACGGCGATTATGTGACGTGATGCATTTAATCATTTCGGCCAAAGTCCCATCTTGGTTCAATTTTTTTCATGATATCAAGTTCGCCAACGGTAAAATCTGTGTTATACCGGATTATAGAGATAGAGTGATTGGAAAATCCTGAAAAGGCATCATCTCTTTTGAAGACATAATCGGACATTAACATTTTAGGTTTGTAATATTCAATACAACCGGGAAAATTGGTGCCGTAAATCCGTAATGCATTCAAGAAGTAGAAAGTAATGTCATATCCAAGGTAACTGAAATTATATCCTTTTGTAGTAACCTGCACCGGTTCATGGTTATACCATTCTCTGAATTTGGTAATAAATGCTTTTACATGCGGATGACCGTAATTAATATAAAACGGGGTATAATAATGAACCCTTAAGTTATAAAAGTAGTCATCATCCACATTACCAAATTGCTGCCACTGCGATGTGCCAAAAATCTGAATGTCATATCGTTTTGCCAATTGATTTAGTTTGGTTAACAACGGGATAACGTAAATTTCCCGCGGGGAAGGAATGACGATTAAATTCGGCATATCTTTCCTGAGCAATTTTTCAAGGTTAGGCTTTAAGCTGTCGTTGTAAATAACCTCGTTTATGAAAATATTGTCATATTCAGTACTTTCATTTACCGATCGGAACAGGTTATCTCTAAAATCATAGATGTTGTCTACAAACAGGCTGTCGCCCCGATGAACAAGTAGAATGTTGCGGTTTGTAAATCCTGAAATAAAATCACTTGCTTCTTTTATTTCTTCTGAGCTTTCTGGTATAACCTGAAACATGTAAGGATTTGTTTCTAATAGCCATCGATTCCCAAAAACCGGTGACACAAATGGAATTCTGTTGGCTGCTGAAAACTCAGATATCAGTCTTAAGTTTTCCTGGTAAACGGGTCCGATGATAACATCGGGATTTATATTTCTTAATTCAGGAATAATTTTATTTTTAACTTTCCACGTGCTTTTTTCCGTATCAAGAATGTGAAATTTGGTTTTAAAGCCCAGTTTTTTGAGACTGTCAAGAGCAAGCAATGCACCTTCATAGAATTCATAAAAATAGTTATTCTCTGAAATAAATTTTCTATATCTCTGGGAAACACGATGTCCCTGAATCTCAGCCGGTGTTTTGCCGGAAATGGTATCAAAGGCATTTTTCAGCTCCTCTTTTTTTGATAGCTGAAACGGGAGGAGCATCGCAACCGTATAGGTTCTGAAAAGATCAGGATTTGAACCTCTGCATCTGAATTCAACCCGCATCCTTTTGTCATCAATGGAATCAATATGTGAAGTATCAATTCCTGTTTTCATTTTATCGACCTCCAACGCATTCGTAATTTTACTCACTTTCTGTACATGCATTTTTAGTTCCTGGCCTGCTTTTAAACCATCATTTTTAAGGAATGGATTTATTTCCATGATCCGGTCAATGGAAATATTAAATCGCTTTGAGAGGGAGTATAGTGTTTCTCCGGGTTGCACCTTGTGAATTAAATACTCGGCTTTGGGCTGATTTTGGGCACTTCTTGGCAGCGTATTTATACTTTTTTTGGGTATTCGAATAACCTGGTCGATACTTAATGTGCCTGAAGCTGTTTCAGGATTATATTTAACGATGGTATCTACCGCTACATTATATTTTCTCGATAAAAAATACAATGTATGTCCGGGTTGTACCAGGTGCAGGGTATAATTTTTTTTGTCTTCTTTTGTTGGTTTTTTTTGACCGGTTTCCACAGGAATTTTGAGAGCCTGGTTAATTTGCAGAGGTCCATACAAAACATCCACGTTTTCGTTAGCAATTATGTCCTCGGAAACTCCGTATGCTTTGGCAATGGAGTACAACGTTTCACCTTCTTTTACAAGGTGGATGTAGTAAACCTTCCCTCCAATTAATACCTTATCTGTACTTTTTTTTATCAACGGGACAACGGTTGTATCCTGCCCAATTACATGTATGCCAACCATTAGCGTCAGACACAAAGTGAAAAATATGGTGGAAAGACGTTTTCTGTTTATCAAGACAAATATTTTATGTTTCTATGTGACAAATGTACAAAACCATACCATTTAAAACAATCTGCCCAAAGTTATTACTTCGGGCAGTAATGTTGATTTGTACTCAATTAAATGTGTAGTATCAGATTGCGTATTCCAGAAAGCTTGAAACATTGTTTTCAATTCTTTCCAAAACATTTGAAGTATCTGCTTTTTTAAATCTTTCACCTGTAATTTTTTCATACAACTCAATGTACCTTTCCGAAACTTCATTCACAAATTCATCCGGTATTTCAGGCATGGTTTGCCCTTTTTTACCCTGGAATTCATTGCTAATAAGCCATTGTCGTACAAATTCTTTTGAAAGCTGCTTTTGTGGCAGACCATTTAAGAACCTTTCTGTATACCCGTCTTTGTAAAAATACCTTGAGGAGTCAGGTGTATGTATTTCATCAATCAGGTAAATGATTCCATCTTTTTTACCGAATTCGTATTTGGTGTCTACCAGGATGAGTCCCATTTTATCTGCAATTTTACTACCACGTTTGAAAAGTTCACGGGTATAATTTTCAAGCAATTCGTATTCTTCTTTTGATACCAGGCCATCAGCAATGATCTTTTCTTTGGATATATCCTCATCATGACCGTGTTCAGCTTTCGTGGTGGGTGTAATAATGGGTTGATCAAATTTTTGATTTTCTTTCATTCCGCTTGGCATAGGCACACCACAAAGTTCTCTTTTTCCATCCCGGTATTCGCGCCATGCATGTCCGGTAAGATATCCCCGTATGACCATTTCTACTTTGTAGGGTTCCGCGAAATGGCCGATGGTAACCATTGGATCGGGCATGTCAATCTTCCAGTTGGGGACAATATCCTTTGTGGCTTCCAGAAATTTTACAGCTATCTGGTTAAGTACCTGTCCTTTGTACGGGATACCCTTGGGCAGGATAACATCAAACGCTGAAATTCTGTCGGAAACCACCATAACAAGGTATTTATCGTCAATATTATAAACATCACGTACTTTTCCGTGATATACATCTTTTTGACCTTTAAACTGAAAGTCTGTTTTTGTAATTGCTTGTGCCATGATTCTATTTTATTAAGAAATTTGTTTTTCGTAAGCTTCAATTATTTTTTTTACCAACGGATGTCTCACAACATCCCGTACATCAAATTCAATCATTGAAATACCCTGGACTGCTTTTAGGAGGCTTAATGCTTCAATCATTCCTGAATGTTGTTTTTTTGGTAAATCGATTTGTGTGATGTCGCCGGTGACTATGAACTTAGCATTTCGCCCCATTCTTGTAAGGAACATTTTAAACTGGTTAATTGTTGCATTCTGTCCTTCATCAAGAATTACAAAAGCATTATCAAGGGTGCGACCACGCATAAATGCCAGCGGAGCAATTTCGATGACTCCGTCTTCAAGGTAAGTAGTAAGCCGCTTTGGTGGAATCATATCACGCAAGGCATCATAGAGGGGCTGAAGGTAAGGATCCAGCTTTTCTTTAAGATCACCAGGCAGAAAACCAAGGTTTTCACCGGCTTCAACGGCGGGTCGTGTAAGAATGATACGTTTAACTTCTTTATTGCGTAAAGCACGAACAGCCAGAGCAATAGCGGTATATGTTTTTCCAGTACCTGCCGGACCAATAGCAAAAATTAAGTCGTTCTTATCATATTTTTCTACCAGTTGCTGTTGATTGATGGTTTGGGCTTTTATTAGTTTTCCATGATTACCGTAAAGCAGGATGCTATTGGATTCATTGGGTTTGTTATTCAATTCTGTTCCTGTTCCACCAATAATTTCCTCAATGTCGTGTATTGTTAATTTGTTGTATCGGTTAAAAAATGCCACCAGTGCATATATGCTGCTTTCGAATGCGTTTATCTCATTAACTTCTCCAATAACCTTTAAATCATGGCCCCTTGCAATTATTTTTAATTTAGGAAAATACGATTTAATCTGATTGAGCAATACATCATTTGCTCCATAAAGGTTTATCGGGTCAATGCCTTCTAAAAATATTTCTTTTTCAATCATATGGCAGACTTACCTGTTGGCTTTATCAAATTACTTCGATCATAAAATGTTATGTTTAATAATCTCAAAATTTTCAGAGTATTTTATTTCAGATAACCGATAATGAATGGACATGTTATAATATTTTTTACTTTTGGAAACTGCAAAATAAGACTATTTTTTTTACATTTCAACAAAGGTAACCGGTTTAAAACAGACAAAACAAATAAATGTCAATAATCACATTAACAACTGATTGGAAAAACAGTGATTTTTATGTAGGGGCGATTAAAGGAAAACTGTTATCCGTGTGCCCGGATGCCACCATTGTTGATATTTCGCATCAAATACAGAGCTTTAATATTTTACAGGCCTCTTTTGTATTACAAAACTCATACAATCAATTTCCGGATGGTACCATTCATATTGTTGGGGTGAATTCAGATATAAAAGACAACAGGTTGCTCGTTGTATTGGCCGATAATCATTATTTTATAGGTGCCGATAATGGAATATTCAGCCTGATTTTTAAAGATAAACCAGAAAAAATCCTGTTGATTGATAACAAGAAAATTGGAGATAAATCAACATTTAATGCATTAACGTCATTTTCGGTTATTGCTTCGCATATCATTCAAAACAAGCCTTTGGAGCAATTGGGAAATCCTGTGGATGAATATAAACAACATGTTCCCATCCGACCGGCGATTGACAGTTCAATAATTAACGGAAGTGTTATTTACATTGATTCATATGCCAATGCCATTACCAACATAACCCGTGAATTATTTAACCGGATTGGGAAGCGCCGGACTTTTGAGATATTCGTGCAGAGCAATCATTATAAAATAAATACAGTGAGTCATTCATACACGGATGTACCTGTGGGGGAATTACTTGCCGTTTTTAATTCAGCAGATTTGCTGGAAGTTGCAATTCATAATGGCAATGCAGCTCAACTTTTAAACCTGAGCGTAAATTCGTCAATACGGATTAAGTTTTATGAAGGAACCAAAAATCCTGAATTGAAGCTATTTAACAATTAATGAACCCTGTTGGGGATAACTTGTGGATATTAATTGTACCAGATATTGGTGATTCTCTGTTTTAATTATCGAATTTTAACAAATCATTTCAATACCCATTACATGAAATCAACTGGAAACCATAGCATGGATGAAAAACTGGCAGCATTTGAGCGATTACTTCATATTATGGATGAATTACGTGAAAAATGCCCGTGGGATCGGAAACAGACATTTGAATCGATCAGAAACCTTACGATTGAAGAAACCTATGAGCTTGCAGATGCCATTATCGAAGAGGACATTACTGAAATAAAAAAGGAGCTGGGCGATTTACTGCTTCACATCGTGTTTTATTCCAAAATTGCTTCGGAGACAAAAGATTTTGATATTGCAGATGTTTCCAATGCTATTTGCGACAAATTGATATTTCGACATCCTCATGTATTTGGATCCACCGATGTTAAAAATGATCCGGAAATTGTAAAACAAAATTGGGAGGAACTGAAAAAACGCGAAGGCAATAAATCTGTGCTGTCGGGAGTGCCAGCTTCATTACCTGCCCTGGTCAAAGCCAATCGCGTGCAGGAAAAAGTCAGAGCTGTTGGTTTCGACTGGGATGAACGAAGCCAGATTTGGGACAAGGTAGCCGAGGAACTTGATGAATTGAAAACTGAAATAAAAAGCATGGATCAGGATAAAATGGAGCAGGAATTTGGCGATTTGTTTTTCTCTTTGGTAAATGCAGCCCGACTTTACGATATTGATCCTGAGACAGCCCTGGAACGAACGAATAAGAAATTCATCAAGCGCTTTAATTTTTTAGAGAAAGAAACAATATCCAATGGCAAATCCCTGAAAGAAATGACACTTGATGAGATGAACGAAGTCTGGGAAGAAGCAAAAAAACTGGATTGAACCAAATTTGAGATTGAGAAACCTTTAAAAAAAGGCTTTTACAGGTTAAATGGCAGCGTAAAATAGAGATTTGTAGATCAAACAAAATGGGATTTAAACCGTAGTATGGATATTAATATTTACGACGTACATTCAAATTCATTAACATTTCATTAACAATAAATTTTAAAAGATTCGATGACCAAATAAATTGTCTGAAGTATATTTGAAATTAATTTAAAATTAAAAATAACATGAAAAAAGTTGGTATATTTCTAATAACGTGTATGTTTGCCACAGCATTGATGGCCCAATCGGGAGATAGCGGAAAACCTAAAGCTTCCATTGAATGGAAAAGCATGGAACACGATTTTGAAGAAATTGCAAAAGGAAAACCGGTAACTGCAAAATTTGAACTTAAAAACAACAGCATGGTGCCTTTGATTATTACTTCTGTCAGACCGTCATGTGGTTGCACTGTGGCTGATTATCCGAAAGAACCGGTAAAACCAAATGAAAAAGCTTTCGTGTCTGTCACTTTTGATGCAAAATCACCCGGTTATTTTACAAAAAGCATTAAGGTGAGATCAAATGCCGAAGAAGAGTTAATGACCTTGTACATTAAGGGAATGGTGAAGTAACATATATTGTAT
>CAZAMT010000213.1:0-7217 GCA_964486145.1 uncultured Bacteroidales bacterium | reverse complement strand
GTTTATGCCGGCGTAATTGCTGCCACCTTGTCGTCGGCATTGGGCAGCATGATGGGCGCTCCCCGCATTCTGCAGGCTTTTGCAAAAGATAATATATTTAAATGGCTAAAATATTTTGCACTGGGAAGCGGAATATCGAACGAACCCCGCAGAGCCATTGTAATAACTTTTCTTCTCACACAATCGGGTGTTCTTTTAGGTGATCTGGATAGTGTTGCACCAATTATTACCATGTTCTTTCTCTTAACCTATGGCACCATCAATTTGGCCAGCTTTTACGAGAGCATCTCGGCAAACATAAGTTTCAGGCCTACTTTTAGGTTTAATCACTGGTCTGTTTCACTGCTGGGAGCACTCGGCAGCCTTGCCATTATGTTTCTCATCGACTGGATTTGGGCATCAATTGCCATAATCGTGGCTACAATACTTTTTTGGGGTATAAAACGTGCAGAATTGATTGTGAAATGGGGCGATGTGCTCAGTGGTTACGCCTATCGTAGAGCCAGAAATGCACTTTTGGCTCTTGAAAAAGAAAAATATTACCCAAAAAACTGGAGACCCTCCATCCTGACACTCAGTGGTCTAACAGGAAGCAGAATGCATTTGGTTAAATATGCAAACTTGCTCTCATCAGGTCGAGGGCTTGTATCGTTGGCCCATATCATAAAAGGCGATTTGGAGTCTCTGAGCAAGCGACAAATAGAGGGAGAAAAGTTATTGCGCGGTTTTATCCGCGAAGAAAAGCTGACAGCTTTTCCTGTAGTAGTGGTTGACGACAATTTTGTCGATGGCCTAAAAGCGATACTACAATGCCATGGAATTGGTGGGTTAAGGCCAAATATGTTATTACTTGGATGGAGTGATGACCCGGAGAAAAGAGAATCTTTCTCAAGCATAATAAGCCTTACAAAAAAAATGGAGATGAGCTGTTTGATTCTTAACTGTAAGCAGAAGGAGAGCTGGGAGCACCCTGATGGAGCTATAAATATTTGGTGGACCGACCCAAAAAACGGCGCAATGATGTTGCTGATGGCACACCTGTTGAAAGGTAACCGTGAATGGCGCGACAACCCATTAAGGATACTGCGCCCCGTTGCTCTAAAGGCCGATGTGGAAAATGTAGAGCTGGAGTTGATGGAGATTCTACAAGGTGGACGGATAGATGCTGAGATTGTTGTTTTACCCACTGATAAGCCATTGGATGCCATACGGGGTGCCATGTCTCCATCTGCACTGCTCTTTACAGGGTTTGAACCTGTTGATGAAGATAATAGTAATTCCTGGCTGTCCTTTATGGAGCAAATTGTAAGTTTACAGGGCGATGTTATTTTAACTTATAATGCCAGCGATGTTTCGCTTGAAGATTAATAAAATAAAAAGTGTATGCTTTTTATAAGGTGAATATGAAAAAGGCAATCTTATTTTTAGTCTTGTTTATGCCTGTTTGGATACATGCGCAGGAAGCTGATACGACTTATGCTAAGCAGATAATAGGCTTGGAATTGCAAGTAGATTCTTTACGAAGAACTATTTGGCTATGGATAAGGAAATGCAGAATATTAAACAGAGTATGGTTGAAGAAAAATCGGATATTGATGAGGTATTAGCCATAGGCGGAGATGGCCCGGATGTTTTATATCCTACATTTTCGGAATTAACTCATAATATCAGTCAATATTTAGGTCTAACCTTTCTCTATCAAAATATGTATGATTCAAACCCGTTGGTTCCAATTGATATTTAAACCGGGGTATAACAATATCTTTCTAACACATGAAAAAACTACTTTTTTTTTGGAATGAATTGAAGGCAACTTTTTGGTTTGTTCCGGTACTTATAATTCTTTTTTCAATCCTGCTGGCAATTGGATTTGTTTATATTGACCAAATCGCTACTTTCTCCCATGATGGACTGGGACGCTTCTTTTTTGTACATAGCGTAGATTCTGCCCGTAGTATTTTATCAACCATATCGGGTGCAATGATTGGTGTGGCAGGGACTGTCTTTTCCGTTACGCTCGTGGCATTAACCCTGGCTTCTTCTCAATTAGGCCCAAGACTTATAAAAAACTTTATGTATGTCAGGCTTAATCAAGTTGTGCTGGGTTCATACATTTCAACTTATTTGTATTGCCTTATTGTTTTAAATGCCATACAAGAAAACAACGGTTTTACCTTTATTCCATCACTTTCTATTCTTCTGGCACTTATTGCAGCCATTACAAATATAATTCTACTCATTGTTTTTATTCATCAAATTGCCATCAGCATTCAGGCAGATAAGGTAATTTCTGATATTTCTGCATTCATTTCAAAACAAGTTAGGGTGCTGTTCCCCGAAAAAATGGGAGATGAACCAGATGCTGCAGACGAGTTAGCTGTTGATGATATTAAATCACAATATTCAACCATTATTTCAATAAAATCCCCTAAAAGTGGTTACCTGCTATACATTGCTAGTGAATCAATGTTGAATTTAATGACAGATTTTAACGCTTTACTTGAGTTAAACTACAGACCAGGAGATTATGTAGTTGAAGGTGTTGAGATAGGAAAATTATACACAAACGAAAAAGTAGAAGAAGATAAGTTAGAAAAGATTCTTTTCCAATTTGTTATTGGGAAAACAAAAACTGCTCAACAAGACCTTGAATTCTCCATTCATCAAATGGTTGAGATTGCTTCACGCGCACTTTCTCCCGGGATTAACGACCCTTATACAGCAATAGCCTGTATCGATAATTTAGCAACAACAATGTGTTACCTTGCTCGGGTAGAATTTCCTTCCAAATACCGGGTTGACCATAACAATGAACTAAGAGTAATAGCTGACACCTTAAACTTTGAAGGCGTTTTAGATGCTTCGTTTAATCAGATTCGACAATTTTCTGCAGGCAATACAGCTGTTATAATCAGGTTAATGGAAATTTTAATAATAATTGATGATTTTGCTTCAAAAGAAAATTACAAAAAGGCTATTATGAAGCACGTAAAGATGACCTTAAATGTTGGAGAAGAATCTATTAAAGAAAAAAATGACCTTGAAGATTTAATAGAAAGGTCAAAAAAAATTATGACAAAATGATTACAAAGACTCAAATAATAAACTCACTTGACAAATTACCTGAAAATTTGACTATTACCTAAGTTAAGCGGTTGGATCCGCCTTAGGCGGAGAACAAGCACTTTTCCGCCTAGGCGGATAACCCCGACATAGCAATTGTTATTTTTCACAAATTGAGTGAAGCGAAAATTTGTGAAAACTTACAATTGTTCAGTCGATTGAGCAGATTTGCGATAGCAAATCGCTCAATTTGGGTCTCATTTAAGATGTTATCAAGCTCTATTGGTTTTTTTCAGCATGGGCATTCGTGTGTCGGTAAAAAACCAAATGTGCTTGAACGTGCAGAGAGGGCAAAATGAGGCACAATGCATTTGTGAGTTTTTTGGTTATCAGTGTAATGCACATGCTTTTTCTATTCAAATTTTGGTATTTCTAATGAACCAAATCCCTGTAATTTGGTTTATCCAATGATAAATAATAAAAATAAAGATAAATGAGGTTCAAATTAATTTTAGGGTTGTCATCAATGTTTTTGTTTTTTAGTGCTGCGCTATCCCAGGAGGATATCAGAGTACTGAATTACAAACAACTTGAACCTCATTTACATTTAAACAATGATTCTCTGTATCTCGTCAATTTCTGGGCGACATGGTGCAAACCTTGTGTAGAGGAACTTCCGGCCTTGCAAAAAGTATCCGATGATTTCACTGACCATAAAATGAAGATTTTGCTGGTAAGCCTTGATTTTCCTTCACAAATGAATACCAGATTAAAACCATTCCTGGAAGAAAACAACATTGATATGGAAACTGTTCTGCTGGATGATCCCAACCAAAATGTCTGGATAAATAAGGTAGACCCATCATGGAGCGGATCCATTCCTGCTACATTGATATATTCAGGAAATTCAAGGGATTTTTATGAAAAATCATTTACTTATCAAGAATTAAAAACGATTGTTGAACAAAAAACCCGATAATTATGAAAACAAAAACAACAGCCATAACCATTTTAAGTTTATTTACAGCTCTGACAACATTTGCCGGAGGATATAACGTTGGAGACAAAGCAACTGATTTTAAACTTAAAAATGTTGACGGAAAATACGTCAGTTTAAGCGACTATGAAGATGCCAAAGGATTCGTGGTGGTTTTTACCTGCAATCACTGTCCGTTTGCAATAGCATACCAGGATCGAATCATTGCCATTGATAAAAAGTATAAATCCAAAGGTTACCCGGTAATTGCCATCAATCCAAACGATGAAGAAATAGTTGAAGGGGATTCTTTTGAAGCCATGGTCGATCGTTCAAAGGAAAAAGATTTTACCTTTCCCTATTTGAAAGATGAAACCCAGGAAGTATACAGAACATATGGCGCTACACGTACTCCTCATGTTTACCTGTTAGAAAAGGAAAAAGGAGATTATATCGTGAAATATATCGGCACAATTGACGATAACTACAAAGATCCGTCTGCGGTAAAGCAAACGTATCTGACCGATGCCATTGATGCATTAATCGCGGGGAATGATCCAAATCCGGAATTCACCAAAGCCATTGGATGTACCATCAAAGACAAGCAAAAACAGTAACCCGGGAGTTATAATTTATCATGTCCCTGCTCAACGAGCGGGGAATTTTTTGTGTATGAAAATAAGATCATGCATGTGCATTATATCCAAAGGTCAACGTATAAAAAAACTGACTACCCTTTCCCTTTTCACTTTCCAGTTCAATTTTTCCTCCCATCAAAGCTGTCAAATGCTGGCAAATGGATAAACCCAGGCCTGTTCCGCCGTATTTTCTGGTTACTGATGCATCCGCCTGATCAAATGGAGTGAATACTTTTTGCTTTTCTTCATCTCTCAAACCAATGCCGGTATCTGCAACGCAAAAATATACATCAACCTGTTTGTTCAGATCATTTCTGGAAACCTCTGAGATTTTAACTGTAATGCTGCCAGTTTCTGTAAACTTTAATGCATTCGCACAAAGATTGATCAGTATTTGTTTCAGTTTTAAAGAATCACCAAGGTATGTTAAATGACTTTCGGTTTGATCCTGAAAAATTAGTTTCAATCCCTTTTCTGCACATTGAATTCCCAGCATATCATCAATAGTGCGAATGACATCTGACATTTCGAAGGGGTGTTCATCCAGTTCAATTCTACCGGATTCAATCTTAGAAATATCTAAAATTTCATTGATAATTTCCAGCAATGTTTTACCTGAATTTTTTATCATCCTCACATATTTTTCCTGATCTGAGGACAACGTTGTTTTTTCCTGAAGTAAATACGTGAATCCTGTAATTGCATTCAGGGGTGTTCGCACCTCATGACTTACATGCGAAATAAACCTGCTTTTTGACTGATTTGCACTTTCTGCTTCCTGCTTTGCTTTGCGAATAGCCATCTCATTCAGTTTTTCCCGGGTTATATCCCTGATAATGGCTAACGCATGTTTTTTCCCACGAAACTGAAATACAGTTGCTTTCAGGTTTATATGGAAATTTTCCTGAGCTTTGTTACTACTTTCAAATTCACAGAAAAAATTCGATGAAGGATCCGCATTTTTCAGAAATTCAACAATCTGCTGGCAATGATCCGCATTTATCAGGTCCAAAAGATTCTTTTCAACCATTTCATTGTATGAATACCCATATAATTTAAGTACTTCAGGATTAACATCCATTATTTGCCCGTTCAAATCAATTAGTAAAAGCGCGTCTCGTGCTGAATTAAAAATATGAAGAAACTTTTCTTCTGATTCTCTTATTTTCAGCACTTTACGGCCAACCTCCTTTTTTAAAGTATACAACCAACTGATCACTATGATCAGTAGCAGTAACAGTCCACCAACAGCAATGAGTGCATGTTTTATCAGCTTTAAATAGTTTTGGTCTTCCCGTTGATATTTAATCCATTTATGATGGATTTGTTCCAGTTTGCCTGAAGAACGCAGCCTTTCAATACCTTTGTTTAACTGGCTTAACAATTGTTTATTTCCTCTTTTTACAGCCAGGCAGTACATGCTTGGCATGATGGGTGGCCCCTTCACTTCCACATTATTGCAATCAATCCGATTCATATATTCCATCCCAAGGGAATAAGGAGCAATAACGTAATCGTATAATCCCGACTCAATGCGTGTAATTGCATCAGGCAGACTTTTTGCGAAAGAAGGATTTTCATACAACCCCATGGGTTTTATAAAACTGTTTATAGAAACATCACCCGGCAAAACAACAATCTTTTTGCCTTTTAAATCAGATACATCCTTAATCTTCAATTGTTTCTGTGCAAAAATGGAATAATAAGTAGTATGCAGGGGAATTGAGAAATCAAATTGCCGCTCCCGTTCTTCCGAAAAAATGATACCCGTGATCACCTTTGCGCGACTATCTTTTATTGATTGCAACGCACTGTCCCATTCGGTTAGGTGAATTTCAAACTGAATATCCAGTATTTGTTCAAGTTCTGAAAGTATTTCAATATCCATACCAGCGGGAATACCTTCAATATCCAGATATGAATACGGCGGGTAATTATAATCACCAACAACTTTGATTTCCTGAGGGTTTCCGGAAACTTTCACAAAAAAAAGAAAAAATAAGGCGCAAATAATGTAACGGAGCATAAAAAAATTAACTGTTCAGTGAATGATAATAAAAAAAATCGGGAAATACAAATGAACTGAAGTATTGAACGCTGCTATTTAACAAAATGTTATCATACTTTTTCCACTTTTTTTATTCACTTCGTTTCGTTCGCTAAGTTCTTCGGCAAAAAAAGTTCCTTTTATCGGTTTAAAAATTGTGAGTATGCCTCATATTTTGCACACCACCGATAGCTGTCGGGATTAATCATGTTCGTGGTGTGCCTCAACAATTATCTCAGGCAACTTGTCCGACAACCGGTGGATAGTCTGGCTCCGGTTAATGGAGGTCTGTTTCATTTTAAAATAATACCTGTTTCATGTGTTATGCGCTATCAGTAGAGTGCGAACAACAAAAAAACGGGAAGGTTTAAAAAGCGGGGAGTGTTGCCCATTTCCATTTTCAGGCTCAATATAATTTACAGGTAATAAATTACATACACAAGTCAAAAGAGCCACCCACGGGACTTGAACCCGCGACCTGCTCATTACGAGT
>CAZAMT010000212.1:0-7217 GCA_964486145.1 uncultured Bacteroidales bacterium | reverse complement strand
TTGGTTTTTACTAGCCTCAAGAGTCATCAATCGAACCACCGGGTTGGCTTCAAGGATCAGTGACTCCATCATTGTTTTACTTCTTGGCAGTTGGCTCATGTACCAGGGAAACTGGGGTTACGGTCTGGCAACAATCCTGTTGTTTGTTCTTGACAGCAAAATGGAACCCAAAAACCAGAAACAGTGGATATTTGCTGCCATTGGTTCTTTAACCACTGGTATTTTATTAAAACATGTTACATGGTACCATGCGTTCACTTTCAACTTTACGTCAGGATTATCCTTACTTCTGCTTGTTCTTGGCATACCCTTCATTATTTCAAGCAAAAGCCTAAAATCAAAAGGAGATGCTACGGGTAGACCTCTTTCGCCCCGGCGGGTGCAAACTGCACAACTGCTTGTTTTAATCATGGCTGTACAGGTCACTTTTTGGAGCAGTATTTCCGGCTTTACGAATATATTGCCGGTATGGGCGGCATTTGCCGGAGCCGGGATTTTTTACCTGTTTAAGCTGGTAACCTAACAATTCTTTCTGTTTCCGATTTCCATCTCTTTTCCAAAATTTTTCGTAACAGGTTTAACAATTATTTAAGACCAACTTATCTTTTATTTTAGATGCGATCCTTCCCTTTGCATCTATAAAATTATTAATACAATATGCTATGAACAGGCGAAAGTTATTAAATTGCATCCTTGCTACTCCGCTCCTGGTATCCTCAGCCAATATAAACAGATACGGGCAGAATCGATACAGTGGGATCCTTGTAGAAGCCCATCGTGGTAACTCCATATCCGCTCCTGAAAACACCCTCGTGGCCATTAAACAGGCCCTTGAAGCAGATGTTGATAGGGTTGAAATTGATTTACAATTCAGTAAAGATCAGAAACTTGTTGTTATTCATGACGATACAGTTGACCGAACCACCAATGGTTCCGGCAATGTATCGGAACTGCATTATGAATACATGAAAACACTGGATGCTGGTAGCTGGAAAAGTGCGGAATACAAAGGAGAGAAAATTCCACTTTTAAACGAGGTCTTTGAATTGTGTAAAGGAAAAGCAATGGTAAATATTGACCTTAAAAATGCAGATGCCGTGCCTTCAATGGTAAAAAGCATTATAGATATGGACATGGAAAATGAAGTTGTTATTACCGGTAAGATACCCGAAGCGACCAATGCAATTCGGAAATCGGGAGCGAACATAACCATGTTTTATGAATCTTCACCTGAGTTTAATGCCATTCGTTCAGAAGGTAACAATGACCAGGTAATACAAATGGCAATTACACAGGCTCGTAAAACAGGTCTCCCCGGATTTCTGTTTCATGCAGGCTGGATAACAAAAGAAATTGTTTACATAGCGCACCTGCATGGCCTGGCGGTAAATGTGTACGATGTAAACACACCAGAACAAACCCATGAAATGATTGCAGCCGGTGTTGATGGCATCATGACAGATGATCCAATGCTAATTAGGAATATTTTGAATGATCATTCAAACAATTAACAAAAAATTAACATTGTATCAACCTATTAAAATGCTGTATATATGACACTTGGACTTATCATACACGCAACATATGGCTACATATATTTTAAGTTATAAATAAAGTTTTTTTAAAGTAAAGGCTGAATGTTTCCATCTACCTTTACCATGCAAATAAAAAACAACTAAAAAATTATGAAGAATTTACGCATCTTAATAATACTGTTCCTGTTTATATCAAATCACGGGTATGCGCAGGATTACACGGATTTCATAAAAAAAAATCCAGAAAACAAACACACCTTGAAACCTAAAGAGCAGCGATTTATATTCACTTCGGTTCTTCCTGCAACCAAACTAAAGGAGGATATAGAAACCGTAGATGTTTCGATGATTAGGAATCACTTTCTGGGTGAGGAAGTTGCAAAACGAATTTTCCTTTTTGAAAATACATATACGTATGAGAGCAAAGCCGCACCCGGGGCCTTTTCCGGCAGAAAGGTAATCCATAAACCTATTATATACGACACTATTTATCAAATTGAAAAACATTTGAAAAAAGCAGTCAGGAAAGGTAATCTTGATGACAAAAATGCATCATACGAATTTTGCAAATATCTTGAATTGGCGCTCTTTCTATTACATGAAGAGACCAGTAATTTTGAAAATGCACTGAAACACGCGGATTCAGCAACAGGAGCCATAACAATTTTTAACAATGTCGAAATTCAATACAACTAAATAAAGTAACACTATCCGTCGGTGTAAAAAACACGGACTGAGACTGAAGTAAATCAACTTTATAAACTGATTATTAATAAGTTATGAAATTCAACCGATAACTTAGATGGGATAATTATGTCTTACTTAAATCATTTTTTACCTAAACCAATGAATGAATCATGAAAAAAAATCTGTTTACTATTGCTCTGTTGTTTCTGAGTACATTGATTTATGCTCAGGAACGGGAAATTTCAGGAAAGGTAGTTGATCCAAACGGGACACCTTTGCCTGGAGTAAATGTTGTACAAAAAGGTTCAACAAATGGTACCATTACCAATGCTGAAGGAATTTACAATATCAGTGTGGATAATGAGGGTATCCTGGCGTTTTCGTATGTGGGTTATGAACCTGTGGAATATCCGGTTGCGGGTAATGGCGACAAAATTGACATTCAACTTACAGAAGAAACTTTCGAGTTGAATGAAGCGGTAATTACTGCCTTGGGTATCAGTCAGGCCAAAAAAACAGTGGGCTATTCAACACAGGAAGTAGAAACCGAATCCCTGGCTAAAACCAACGCGAACAATATAGGTAGTTTGCTTACCGGAAAAGTTGCCGGACTCTCGGTGAATAATCCTACCGGTTTGTTTCAGGCTCCTTCGTTTTCTCTTCGTGGCAAAAATCCGTTGATTGTCATTGATGATATCCCAATGGAATCCGATCTATTTGAGTTAAATGCCAATGACATAGCTGAAATCAATGTGCTGAAAGGTACAACTGCATCCGCACTTTATGGAGCCCGTGGTAGGAACGGTGCCATTTTGATTTCAACAAAAAAAGCCGAAGCCCTGGGACTGGAAGTAATGGTATCCAACAGCACCATGGTAACTGCCGGTTACACCGTATTTCCCGAAACCCAGAATGAGTATGGAAATGGTTCTAATGGTCAGTATGAATTCTGGGATGGTAAAGATGGCGGTATTTCCGATGGTGATATGATTTGGGGACCAAAATTCGGACAAGGCCTGGAAATTCCTCAATGGAACAGCCCGATTTATGATAATGTTACAGGCGAAACCATTCCATGGTGGGGTGACGTAGCAGGAACCAAATACGATGATAAAAATCGTTATTCAAGGGTACCTATTCCGTGGGAATATCATGAAAACCTGAAAAATTTCCTTGAAACCGGTTATGTATCAACAACAAATTTTGCTGTTGGATATAAAAGTGACCGTGCCAGCTACCGATTTTCAGGAAATTACTCAAAACAAAAAGGACAGGTACCAAACAGTGAATTACAAACCGGGGGAGTCAAGCTGACATCAATGTATAAAATATCCAATTCACTGACACTTGACGGAAAACTCACTTATGATAAGGTTTATTCTCCGAATTACCCGAGACATGGTTATGGCCCAAAAAATCATATGTACACCTTTCTAATATGGATGGGATATGATGTTGACGGTGAAGATTTAAAAAATCATTTATGGGTACCTGGCCAGGAAGGATATCGCCAGGCAAACTGGAACTACGCGTGGTATAACAACCCGTATTTTGCTGCCGAAATGCTAAACCAGAAATATGATTCGGATATTTACAATGGTCAGTTTAAACTCCGATGGGAAATTACCAAGGATTTAAGTATCCAGGGAAGAACTTCAGCCATCAAGCAGGATCGTTTCGAAGATCGAGCAAGTCCAAAATCATATTTGAATTATGGTGACCCAAGGGATGGTGACTACAAAACCTGGAACCGTGACTGGCTGACATTGGATAATGATGTACTTGCTACATTCAGAAAACAACTGATTCCTGAAATGAATCTTACCGTCAACGCAGGTGCAGCCGCATTTTACCACCGGTTTGAGCAATATTACAATGCCACAGACGGTATTATTGTACCGGAGGTTTATAGTCTAAACAACACAAAAGGAAATGTAAAAGCCTCCACATATGTCCAGGAAAAAGCCATACGGAGTGTTTATGGCACCGTGGACATTGACCTCATCGATGCATTTTTCCTGACATTTGCTGCAAGAAATGACTGGTCCTCAACTTTGCCGGAATCAAACAACTCCTATTTTTATCCGTCAGTTTCTCTTAGTACCCTGGTATCGAATCTGGTAAATCTTCCATCAGCCATTGATTATATAAAACTTTATGGTTCATGGGCAGAAGTTTGGGCAGATTTGGCTCCACGCACCAGCGGAAATCCTTACCGTATTGAAGGAGTTGGCGGCCTGTCTGCTGTTGCCGGTTATGCATATCCATACCAAATCGAATCTTATTACAGCAATGCCGGAAGTTACAACGGTATAACAATGCTTACTTATCCAGGCGGAATTGTCAATCCAAATATCCAGCCTGAAAAATCTACATCGTACGAATTAGGACTATCATCTGCATTTTCAGGAAATCGGTTGGGTTTTGATGTCACATATTACAATGTGGTGGATGAAAATCAAATCATTAACCTTCCGCTTTCAACAGCCACTGGTTTTACCAGTCGAAAAGTGAATGGAAATCAATACACAACAAATGGTGTTGAAGTGGTTGTAAATGCTAAACCAATCAGAAACAACAGGTTTCAGTGGAATGTTGCCTTAAACTGGGATCACCGTGTTCAAAAATTAACCGAAATTTACGGTGGTGAGGAAAAATATGGAAATATTTCAATAGACGAAAGAGTTGATAATTACTATTCCACTGGCTGGATGAAAAGTCCTGACGGCCAGGTAATACTTAATGAGGCAACTGCCTTACCAATAAAAGATCCATTCCCACAACTTTTTGGCCATTTAAATCCTGATTGGAGGTTTGGTCTTCAAAACAGTTTTTCATATAAAAATCTCACTCTTGACGTTGATATTGACGGTGTTTGGGGTGGCGTATTTTGGTCGCGTACCATTGAGAAAATGTGGTGGGGAGGTAAGCATCCTGAATCTACAGAATTCCGCGATGCCGAATATGCTGCCGGTCAACCTATTTTTGTACCGGAGGGTGTTAATGTTGTTAGCGGTGAACTGGTGCGAGATACGGATGGAACCATAATTTCTGATACACGTGAATTTAAACCCAATGAGACAAAAGTGAGCTGGCAAACCTGGAGCCAGAATTATCCGTACCGGGCAAGGGTTGGTGAAGATGAAAGTGAAAAATATGCGAATGTTGTGGACAGAAGTTTTATCAAACTGCGAAGGGTTGCGTTATCATATGATCTTTCAAGCCTGGTTCGCATCAATGGATTCAAAGGAATTGAAGTAACCGCTTACGGGTATAATCTGGCCATGTTAAAAAAAGCACCCATTATTGATCCTGATTTCGGACACGATAACGATTTACAGGATCCCTCATCAAGATACCTGGGCATGAGCCTTACACTTCGATTTTAATCCAATTTAATAATAATAAAAATAATTGACATGAAACGCATCATATTTATACCAATCATATTGGTTTTCAGCCTCATCTCTTGCGAAAACCTTGAGGAAATCGGCGAAAATCCAAACAATGTATCAGAAACACACCCTCAGTTGTTGCTTACACGCGTTGAATGGGAGACATTTCAGGTAAAAGGAACCTCACCACTATTTGCAAGCAGAATGATTGTACAAACAGATGGTGAACAATCGGAACAGTTTTATACCTGGGATCGGGCCAGTTTCGGTGATTACAACTACCTGCGAGACATAACAAAAATGATGGAGGAAGCTGATAGAATTGAAGATCCTTCATACCAGGCCCTTGCAAAATTCTTCAGATCATTTTATTTCTATAACCTGACAGTGCGTTTTGGTGATATTCCATATTCTGAAGCACTGAAAGGTGAAGCAGAAGAGGTATTTACTCCCGAATACGATACACAAAAAGAAGTATTTACCGGAATTTTAAAAGAGTTAGAAGAAGCAAACAATATTATTACCGATGATATTATTGAGGGCGACATCATCTTTGGCGGGAATGCCATGAAATGGAAAAAAATGATCAATTCTTTCCGCTTAAAAGTGCTTCTATCTCTTTCAAACCAGGAAGATGATATTGATTTGAACATTGCTTCCACATTCGCCAGTATTGCAGCCGATCAGCCAATCATGGAATCCCTTGATGATAATGGTCAACTGGTGTTTTTGGATCAGTTGGGGAGTCGTTACACAGAATTCAATAACAGTGGCTATGGTTCAGCCAGGTACATGGATTCCACATTCATCCAGAAACTCATCGAGAGAAAAGATCCGCGGTTGTTCATCTACAGCGATCAAACCAAAAATGCCAAGGAATCAGGGCTGGCTGTTGATGATTTTAATGCTTATGAGGGAGGTAACCCGATTGCTCCCTACAATGATGTAAACATCAAGGCTGCTGAAGGAAAAGTTTCAAAAGTTGATTTACGTTACACAACCGATCCAACGAATGAGCCCCATGTTGTTTTAGGATATCCTGAATTACAATTTATTCTTGCGGAAGCCAGTGTGAGGGAATGGATCTCATCAGATGCGAAAACATATTACGAGAATGGTGTAAAAGCTTCTTTTCAGTTTTACAATACATACGCTGAGAAGTACGCATCATATGTGGATGAAAGTGCTGCAAATAGCTATCTGCAGGAAGCCATTGTAAACTTTGACAATGCAGCTACTGATGAGGATAAAATTAACCGGATTATTACCCAAAAATACCTTCAGTCGTTCTTGCAAGGTGGATGGACTCCATATTTTGAACACCTCCGCACTGGTTATCCCGAGTTCATCACATTACCAGGTGTAACTCCTCCAACACGCTGGATGTATCCGAACGACGAATACCAGTTAAATAGCGAGAATGTTTCCGAAGCCATTGAAAGGCAATTTGGTGAAGGAAATGATAACACCCGACAATTAACCTGGTGGCTGAAATAGAAAGTACATATTCATTCGCTTTGCATGATTAAAGATTTTCATAGATAAGTTAGGTTAATAAAAAAGGTCGTTATTTATAAAAATAATGGCCTTTTTTTATACG
>CAZAMT010000211.1:0-7223 GCA_964486145.1 uncultured Bacteroidales bacterium | reverse complement strand
GTTTGAAGAAGTCCCCTTTAGGGGATTTAGGGGTAAGGTGGCTTTTTAGACCGGATTCACAAATGGAACCTAACTGCATGATTTTGGTTTAATAAAAAAACAGACTGATATGACCAAGTTCAAAAAGCCATTCAGATACATCAGGAAAAAAATAACTCGTCCGGTTAAGTGGGTGAGGATGCTAATAAAACAACAGTTTGGTCTGATCGATGTACCGCGTATAGTGCTTTACAGAGGATATGGAAATGATGATAACGTGTTTGTTCGCGGTATGGTGATTGAAGACCGGGGATTGAAAAAACCACGAAGGGAAGATAGTATCTGGACAAACATGAAATCAATGATTTCGAGGTATACCGGAGATTCAATTCCGGGAGTTGCAGTGTCCATAAAATTTAATGGGAATCACTTAAAACTTGAATCGGATGAAAACGGACATTTCGGTGCCACGTTTCCCGGTACCGGAAGATCTGCTGAATTTCGTCCTTTTGCTGATGCACAAATTGAAGAGCAGTTTGAAGATATACCTGAAAAGCTTATAAAAACCCGGGAAGATGTGCTTATTCCTGGTCAGAATGCTGAATTTGCTGTTATTTCCGATATCGATGATACCATCATGATATCACATGCTACTCAAACATTAAAGAAACTCCGTCTGATGCTGCTGAAAAATGCAATAACAAGAAAACCATTTCCCGGAATATCGGCTTTCTACCAGGCATTGCACCGAGGGGTTTCCGGAAAGGCGCAAAACCCTTTTTTCTATGTCTCGAGCAGTGAATGGAACCTGTATGATTTGTTGGATGATTTTATGGAAGAAAATCATCTGCCACGGGGTGTATTTCTTCTCCAGGATTTGAATCATTCCATTTTTCATTTTTGGAAATCAGGAGGAGGAAGTCATGAACACAAACTAATTAAAATAAAGCGGATATTGAAAACCTATAAAAACCTTCCATTTGTATTGGTTGGAGATAGCGGTCAGCGGGACCCGGAAATTTATAAAAATGTGGTTGATCAATTTCCCGGGCGTGTTAAAGCAGTTTATATCAGACATATAAAAAAAGGATGGAAGTTGAGAACTTTGAACGGCCTCGTTGAAGATTTTAAAAACAAAGGTGTTGATATGTTACTTCTCAAGGATACCTATGAAGCTGCTGTTCATGCAGTAGAAAACAAATTGATTGGTTACGACTGGATAAAAAATGTGAACAATGAAAAGGCTGCTGAGGAAACACAGCCGGGATTGTTTGAAGGACTTATTCATTATGTTGAAGAATCGCAACAACGTAAATAAACAGAGCAACAAATTCTACAGTAAATCATTTTGTGGAATGCGAATGATGATCATTAATTAACTAAAAGTGAACCATAATAAATAAAGTAAACCATGAATGTATTTGAAATTATTGCTGCATTTGCTTTTGCAGTGTTACTCGGACTATTTTTTAGTGCTGTATTTCGTATCAGGGGACCCTGGGGAAAGCTATGGTCATTTATCCTTGTACTTTTTCTGATTATCTGGGCTTCAGAGTTATGGGTCGAGCCGATGGGGCCAACCTTGTACGATGTGGCCTGGATTCCACTCCTGATTGTTGGCATTGTGACTGCATTGCTTCTCGCTGCAGTTTCACCGCGGTTACCCCGCAAAAATACACCGGATAATTTGCCTCCAACCTACTATGGATTGGGAATTTTTTACTGGATATTTGTTTTTACCATCATTATTCTCATAATTGCTGGTATATTTGCATCATCATAAAATCAATCATTTGCCATGGACAAACCATCCGGTATATTTCGGACAACGGCATTTTTACTTTCTATTACAATTACCATTTATGGGATCATCATAGCACGTGAGTTTTTATATCCCATTGCATTTGGTTTTTTACTGGCATATCTGTTATTCCCTATTGCCAATTTTCTTGAAATGAACCGGGTTCCCCGGATTTTGGCAATACTGATTAGTATTATACTGGCAATAATAGTCATAGGAAGTATATTTACTTTTTTTTATGATCAACTCACCAACCTGCTTGATGACTTTTCAACTTTAAAAAGCAAGGCTCTTCGAAACATTGATACGTTGCAAACCAGCATTCAGAATTTACTAAATGTTGAAGCAACGCAAATTGAAAGTTTCCTGAAACAACAAATTTCAAATTTCTTCGATACAGGAGGAGGACAAATTGGTGATTTTTTCTCAACAACAACCGGCACCATATTTCGCGTTGCCATACTTCCGGTGTATATCTTTCTGTTTTTATTTTACAGGACCAAATTTGCCTATTTTATTCTAAAAATGGTTCCGAATAACAACAAACAAACAGCAATCAATGTTTTACGCGATATTTCAACCATTGCTACAAGTTACATGGGTGGAGTTGCCATTGTTGTGCTGATTTTATGCGGACTTAATTCGTTGGGATTAACTATTATCGGGGTGAAATACCCTCTATTTTTCGGAATTGCTTCGGCCTTTTTTAATTTTATCCCTTATTTTGGGACACTGATAGGGGGGGCCGTCCCTTTGTTGTTTGTTTTGTTAACATCGGTTACTCCTGGTCCTGATGCTTTGCGAGTGGTTATCTTGTATATGATCATTCAATTTACTGAAAATAACATATTAACACCCAACATTGTAGGTGGCAATGTAAAATTAAATCCGTTTTTTATTATTATTGGATTGGTACTGGGAGCAACTGTTTGGGGAATTCCCGGAATGTTCGTTATAGTTCCTGCGCTGGCTATTGTAAGAATCATTTTTTCACATACCGAAAAATACAAACCACTGGCATTTTTACTTGGGCCGGGAGGTACAAAAAAACATTCTCTATCGTTTAAAAAAATAAAGCGTATAATTATCCGTAAGAAATAAAAGTACATTGTGAAATTTTGGAAAAACTCAAATAGTGAAAAATGGTACTTTTTTTGTTATTACTGCATGACATTATTCAATCGTGTTAAAAACAAATACTTTATATTATGAAAACAATCAATCATTTCTCTAAAATCATTCTTATTTTTGCTTTAGTTTTTGGGTCAACAGCCTTAACTTCGGCTCAGTTTCTACGATTTGGACCGAAAGCCGGAATTAGTTCGTCAAAGGTACAGGTGGATGAAAAACTTAGCCTTGATGGAAAAGATATTGTTTATGAAACGGGTGATGCACAACTGGGTTTTCATGTGGGGGCTTTTGCCAGAGTTTCCATTGTGAGTTTTTCTATACAACCGGAATTATTGTTTACGTCTGCCGGAGGAAAAATTATTGTGACTGAAGATGGGCAGACAAGCGATGTACGTGACCTTAGCTATAATAAAATTGATGTACCCATCATGTTGGGAAAATCATTCGGAAAGATATTTAGGGTGCAGGCAGGCCCTTCGTTTAGTTTTTTATTGAGTGATGATGCCCGTGATGTGTCTTTACAGGAGGAACTCTCTCAAAATTATAACAATGCTACTGTCGGATATCAAGTGGGAGTGGGCTTTGATTTGAGTAAATTAAGTATCGACCTGAAGTATGAAGGGAATTTAAGCAAATTTGGAGAATCAGTGTCTTTCAGAGGAGAGTCGTTTGATACAGATCTCAGAACCAGTCAGTTTGTACTATCTGTTGGGTTTAATCTGCTCTAATTCCACGGTCTTACATAAAACGTTCCTGCGTCATTCATCCCTGTATCCTCATAAATAGAGAAATAATTCCATTTATGGCGATTATTTACTTTTCAGGGCTCTGCTTATCCTTACAGTATTGTTTTTTCTGACTATTTGGTTCGGAATTTTCCCGGGAAATGTCATTGCATTGATGGGTTTGGTCTAAAAAGCCTTCAAACTGCTGATTTTTGTTGTTTTCACCCCTAACCTCCCGATTTTCATCGGGACAGGCTCTAAAGGGGAACAGCTAAAAATCAGCAGTTTGAAGAAGTCCCCTTTAGGGGATTTAGGGGTAAGGTGGCTTTTTAGACCGGACTCTTTATTTATTAATAATATTGAAAGTTGTATAAATAATCTAAAACTCCGTAATTGTTAATTAAAAAAATTAACAATATTTGTCAAATCATATATCAATTAACATAATCAATTTTATCCATTTAGATAATCTCAAAAAATATGAATTGCAGAGTTTGTGGTAGTTCTGAATTGCGTTTGTATTATACCCAGGGTAACAGAAGCGAATATAAGTTTTACAAATGTAAGAATTGCAGTAATGTAAATTATGACTTATCAGGAGGATTATATCAGGAAAAATATATTGAAGAATATTCCGATCCGATAGATCCCGCCAAAAACAGAGGTAAATTTGCGTCCTATAATTTTTTAAAAAAACACATACCAAATAAAGGTAAGTTATTGGACATTGGATGTTTCAATGGTGCAATGTTAATGCGTGCACAAAAAGATGGGTTTGAAGTTGAAGGAATTGAAATCTCTGACTTTTATGCCAAAAAGCTATGGGAAGTAGCTAAAATAAATGTAATTGTTGGAAATTTTCTGGAACTGGATATTAATGATAATACTAAATATGATGTAGTTATTATCAGACACGTTCTTGAACATTTGCACGATCCGGTTCTTGCAATGACTAAAATAAACCAGCTTCTTAAATCATCAGGATATGTGCTACTGGAATTTCCAAATATTGAGGGAATACAATTAAAATTCAAGCGATTTTTAGATAAATCAGGAATAAAAAAGAAAAAATATAAACATGATTATGCACCAGCTCACTGCAATGAGTTTTCGAGAAAATCATTTACTGTTTTAACAAAAAAAACGAATTTTAAAATATTAAAGTGGGGAACATATTCAACGAAACCTTTTTTAAATGGATTTTTTAGTTTATTTCCTATCGGTTCTAAAGTAAGAACACTTATTCAAAAAACTTCTGACATTTAATATATACATTTTGAATGTTTTCACGATTTAGCCAATTTTATAGAAGTAATTATCGATATGGCACCATAAAGAATGGCAAATACTCCAATTAATATTGTTAGGGCTACTCCGCCTTCAAACGGATTAATTATAATGAGTGCCCCAAATACAATCGAAATAATTGCATTCAACAAAAACAGGCCACGCTGATACATAAACCGGCGTGATGAGCTGAAAATCATGAGCATAATTATTCCCATAAAGATGGCCCAAAAACCGATAAGTATCATTAATACATTCATTGCAGCTTTACTGTACAGTAAAATAATAACACCAAATACGATATCAAAAATTCCTTCTAAGAGCCAATAATTCCGAAAGCTGTTTTTCTTGTTCATTGCTGCTGTTGTTAAAACCAATAAACCTCCTGCTATAGCAAATGCACCGAAAATTTTAACAACAGTTATCAGGGTTATTTCAGGAAATAACAATGCCGCAATTCCAAATATGACCGCGAGTACACCTTTTAATAAGTTTAGTTTCCAATTATACAGAAAACCACTACCAAATCCATTCATAAAATGTTTGTTTTTTAATTGTTTAGCGAAAAGTTATTATTTTACCACATCGCAATCTACTTCATAATCTGAATATCCTTCAGCGTCACGGGCAAAAGTCATCACTCCAAAATTACCAAAACCTTTATGTTTCTGGGAGTAATAACCTGCTTTAACCCAACATTCTCCGCTTCGAAGACGATAAACCACAGATGCAACGATATGCCTGTAGATAATATTACCATGCTCATCATAGGTATAACCCCAATCTCCTGTCACATCCGTGATAATTGCTCGTATCGGTTCAGCACCCTCAATTACATTTTCACTGGCATCCATAATTTGTTCTTCAATTGCCGGTGAGATTATGGTTGCTTCGGGAAGGTCTGTTTTGTACTTACCAATAAAAGCGCTCCTTTGGCTGGATTTAACATCCAGTTTGAGACTACCTTTAGCAATAATGGGAGGGTTCTTGTCTTTTATGTCTTCGTACAAAGGTATTACGGTCATTCTAATCTTATGTTCACCTGTTTCCATGTTGTTAACCAAATCTACCCATGCATTCACCATATTCCCATAGAGTCTTTTTTCGAATTCTTTGTCGGTTGCAAGTGGAAAGTGAAGTTGTTGTAATGTTTTAAAGTCATCCGGAGGCATTTCATACAGCCATTGACCTTTCAATTCATCGTTATCATAGATCCTTATGGCGTAATTATAAAAGAACCTTTTCAGGTCGAAATTATACATGTAATCGTTTTGATCATAATAGTATGAAAGCGGATTATTCAAGAATACATTTACATAAATGTTATCAAGTATATCAAATGTTTCTTTACCCTGAGTTGCAGTCACATTGTCTTCTTCCATAAAAACAATTTTACCAGAGGTATTCTGCCCCTTAATCGGGTACATACCAAATAATACTGGTACAGCGAATATTAACAAAAGGATATAAATTTTTCTTAAGATTTTCACAATAATAAAATTAAGTTAGACATTTGTTTTTGTTTTATCTGTTATTCTTTCTCTTTTTCTATCGCCTAACCGGCTTTCTGTTGGACCAATGATTTCCTTGTCTTTGATGTTCTTATCAAGGGTCATTTCTTTATCCTGTTTCAGTTTTACATCTTGCAAACTTTTTCGGATTGAATTTGCACGTTGCTTTAAAGTTTTTGTTGTCATATTATCTATTTTTCTATTAAACTTCGTAATTCCCATGCGTTTTTTTCATGAACTTCCAGGCGGTTTCTCAAAACCGTAAGTGAAGTTTCATCCTTTGCTCCATAAACCGCTGTTAATTCATCCCTGATAAATTTTGAAATGTTTTCATTGTCTTTTATCAGATCTGCGATCAATGCAATGGGAGAAATTTTAATGCTTTTTTCTTCCAGTGTGGTTCCATTCATTATCTGGTGTAGCGAAGTTGGTACCTTAAATCCGAGTGTATTCATACGTTCTGCAATGGCAGATAATGAAGCAAATAGATCCTGGTATTGAACTATCGTTAACTCTCGCATATATCCCAACAACTTTCCTTTGATGTTCCAATGGTAATCCAGTGTCTTAACCATAAGAATGAAAGTATCGGCATAAAGGGTTTTTAAAACTGCATAAATTTTATTTTTTTGATTATCAGTTAAACCAATGTTTGTATTTACTTTTATGGGTTGGCTTTCCTTTAGAAAGAAATCATCCAAATCCTTATATTTTATCTTACGTATTGTCATCTCTTTCATGTGTTTAAAAATTGTGACCAAACCTGAAATTTGGCACTCATTTCAATCA
>CAZAMT010000210.1:0-7237 GCA_964486145.1 uncultured Bacteroidales bacterium | reverse complement strand
TTGGGTTAAACTTCTCTTAACTTCCACTTGCCCCGCCGGAATATAATGACACTTAGGATTCCGAGAATCGATTCAGAAATGGTAATCGACAGGAATACACCTGTTTCATTTAATCCGGCGACCAATGCAAGAAAATAAGCCAGGGGCACCTCAATAAGCCAGAAGCAAATAAAATTTAAGAGCGTAGGGGTGTTCGTATCTCCGGCCCCATTAAACGATTGCGCCATAACCATCCCGAGGGCATAGAAAACATACCCATAACTCATTATACGCAAACACTGTACACCAACCCTGATAACCTCCGGTTCATCACTAAAGATACCAACAAGTATTTCGGGAAATGTAATAAAGAGCAATGCCATTACCAGAAGAAATCCCATATTGGCATAAGCTGTTACCCACACCGATTTTTCTGCCCGGTCCGGTTGTTTGGCCCCTAAATTCTGACCAACCAATGTAGCTGCAGCATTACTCATTCCCCAGGACGGAAGGATTGAGAAAATAATGATCCGAATAGCGATTGTATAACCCGCTTGAGCTTCTTTGCCAAAGTTTGCCATAATCCACATAAGACCTATCCAGCTCGTGGTAGCAATTAAAAACTGTCCGATTCCACCCATGGAAATACGTAAAAGTTTCAGCAATACGTTTATCCTTATCTTAACGTGTTTCCAAGCGAGTTTTATCCGGTGTTTACCTCCAAAAAGTAAATAAAACTGGTAAATTACTGCCAGGCCCCTGCCAATATTCGTTGCAATAGCTGCTCCTTTAACCCCAAGTTGCGGAAAAGGTCCCCAGCCAAAAATCAAGCACGGATCCAAAATGATATTAATACCGTTTGCCAGCAACAAAACCCTGAATGAAATTGCCGCATCACCCGCACTCCTGAAAATCGCGTTGATGATAAACAAGAGCATGATAACTCCATTTCCAGCAAGCATGATCCTGGTATACTGGTATCCGGCCGCGATAACTTCTTCTTCAGTTTTCATTAAACGCAGAATACCTTTTGCCATGATGGCAGTGGGGACAGCAATAAGTACTGAAATAATCAAACCCGCCAGAATTGCCTGGATAGCAGTTTCCGAAGCCTTTTCATACGATTGTTCTCCAAATCTTCTGGATACAAGTGCCGTAGTTGCCATACTCAATCCAATACCAATGGCGTAAACAATTGTCATTAGCGTTTCGGTAATTCCAACAATGGCAACAGCTCCTGCACCCAAACGTGAAACAAAATAGATATCGGCGATGGCAAATATCGATTCCATTGCCATTTCAAGGACCATGGGTATTGACAATAGTAAGATTGCCCGGCCAATGCTACCGGTTGTGAAATCCTGTTCCGTTCCACGTATAGACTCAAGGATATCCTTCCAAAGACGGCCAAGTCTAGCCCATCTTAGTAAATGTATTGTCCTAACGCTCTGCATCGGTTTTGAAAAAAAAGTACACAAAAGTATATCAATTCATAAAATTTATAGTCCCCTAAATGTTAATTATTTGTGAAAATAACATCGTTCGATGTTTCCTATATACCAACGTTAAGATATTCATCAGTAAACCGATTAATTTAGGTAATCTAAAGTTACACAACCGCATTATCAATAAATCAATTTATATACCTTTGTTGCATCAAGGCATTACCTTGTAAATAAGCAACATGGAAATTAATATCAACTTACACTTCGAATTTACAGGCAGCATGGATCCGGCAAAGGTTGAAAAAGCCATAAATTTGTCCTTAGAGAAGTATTGCTCCGTAGCAAAAATCCTGGAGAAGTCAGCAAATATCACACATTCATATACAATCAAAGCAAATCAAGACAATCATGGATGAACATAAACATTTTGAAACCAATGCAATTCGCAAACAGGTAAAACGATCCGGCCAGAAAGAGCATAGTGTACCAATTTTCCCAACTTCAAGTTTTGTTTTTGACAGTGCTGAACATGCGCAAGCCGTATTTGCCGATCAGCAGGAAGGAAATATATACACGCGTTACTCCAATCCGAACAACGATGAGTTTATTGAAAAACTTTGCCTTCTTGAGGGAACTGAAGACGGAGTTTCCACCGCATCGGGTATGGCTGCGGTATTTTTAACTTTTTTGTCATTTCTGCGCTCAGGCGACCACATCCTTTCATCAAGAAGCATTTTTGGTTCAACTCACCAGGTTTTAACACAGGTGTTACCACGATTTGCCATTTCGCACACGTACGTTGATGCCAACGATCCGGGAAGCTGGGAGGAACAAGTTATGCCCCAAACAAAAATGCTGTTTATTGAAACACCATCCAACCCCGGACTGGATATCATCGATCTGGAGCAGGCAGGGCAGTTTGCTCAAAAACACGATCTCTATTTGGTGGTGGATAATTGTTTTGCCACTCCTTACCTGCAGAATCCTGCAAAATACATGGCTGATATTGTTTTGCACTCAGCTACAAAGTTTATTGATGGCCAGGGACGAACCATTGGCGGGGCAGTGTTGGGAAATAAAAAATACATAAAAGATGTTCGTTTCATGGCCAAACAGACAGGGCCGTGCATGTCGCCCTTCAATGGATGGATTTTATCCAAAAGTCTTGAAACATTGGCAGTTAGAATGGAGAAACACTGTGACAATGCATTTGCACTTGCTGAGTTTCTTCAAAAACACTCGGAAGTAGAATGGGTTAAATATCCTTTTCTTGCATCTCATGAGAAATATGATCTGGCTAAAAAGCAGATGAAAATGGGGGGAGCTCTTGTTACATTTGAACTAAACGGAGGCAAAAAAAGGGCCATGCGTTTTTTAAATAGCATTCAATTGTTATCACTTACTTCCAACCTTGGAGATACCCGAACAATAGTTACAAATCCGGCTACAACAACCCATTCAAAGCTATCATCGGAAGAACGGGAAGAAGTTGGAATTACAGACGGAATGATTCGAATTTCAGTTGGCCTTGAGCACATTGAAGATATTATGAGAGACATAGAACAGGCAATCAATGCCTCCATCTGATCTCTTCAGCCATTTTGGTTTTTATCAAGAAAGTAATACAGGACCCCCGAATGCTACATATAACGTTAAATTTTTGTTAATGTTGATTTTTATCATATTTTTATTTGGAATAAATAAAAGTTATTTCATACCTTTGAATCTGAAATCAAAAAATATTTATTAATCAGTGATGAAAGCCTTTTTTACATACATTTTCTGTTGTTGTTGTTCAAAACACACAAATGTTTGGAGAGGCGGTTTATGATCTAATAAATTGATGATATCATACAATACAATGAAGGCCTTTCCAAATGGATTGGCCTTTTTTATTTTCTCATAATTGAAAACAAACTTGAAAAGATGCAATCATTACTGGAACAACATAAATTGATGCGTACCGTTGAAAACTTAGAACCGCTGATCGGCAACACCCCGATGTTTGAATTTACAAACCTTAGTGCGAATCCACATGTTCGTATCCTGGCAAAAGTGGAATGGCAACAATTTGGTGGCAGTGTAAAATCCAGGGCTGCATTCCATATTATTAAGCATGCGTTACTTGAAGGAAATTTAGAGCCGGGACAGCGCTTACTTGATGCGACCAGCGGCAATACCGGTATTTCCTATGCTTCCATTGCAGCCAAACTTGGTCTCCCTGTTACCATTTGCATTCCTGAAAATGCCTCGAAAGAAAGGAAACAGATGTTGAGATCATTGGGAGCTGAGATTATTTTCACCCCTCCTTTTGAATCCACTGATGGTGCACAGGAAGTAGCAAAAGATTTACTAAACCGGAATCCACATGCATATTATCTTGCCGACCAGTACAACAATGACAATAACTGGCTCGCGCATTACAATGGTACCGGTGAAGAGATCATCCGGCAAACCAATGGTAAAGTAACACACTTTGTGGCCGGTATTGGTACCAGCGGAACCTTCACAGGAACAGGTCGAAAACTCAAATTATACAATGAAAATATAAAATTAACTGCCCTTCAACCGGATTCACCCATGCATGGCCTGGAAGGATGGAAACATCTGGAAACTGCACTTGTACCAGGTTTTTTTGATTCGGGGTTTCCTGATACATACCTGCCCATTGATACAGCCAAAGCATATCAATGGATAAAAAAAATCGCCCGACTTGAAGGTTTATTATTAAGTCCATCAGCGGCTGCAAACGTGCTTGGCGCGGTAAAAATCGCTGAACAAATTGAATCCGGCACCATTGTGACTATGCTTGCAGACAATGCCGATAAATACACTGATGTAACCACAAAAATTTTTTCTGTATGATACAAATTACCGAAGATACCATCCGCCGAATGAATGTCCACGCCGTGAAAACATTTCCCAATGAATGTTGCGGATTTTTTTTCGGTTCAGCAACAGAAAACGGAAAGCTGATCGATCATTCATTTGAGGTCAATAACAGTAAAGAGGGCGATCAGCGAAGACGATTTGAAATAGCACCGGAGGACTATATGCAGGGAGAAGCGTATAGTGAACAAAATAACATCCTCTTTGCAGGTATTTATCACTCACATCCCGGCCATCCGGCTGTACCATCGGAACACGATCGCAAGCAAGCTGTTCCATTTTTTTCTTACATCATTTTATCTGTTACTGATACGGAGGTAATTGATATAACATCTTGGATGTTAAATGATAAAGGTAACTTCAAAGAAGAAGAAATAAACATATTGAAAACCAAAACGAATTGAACATGGCAAGAATACTAATTCCAACTCCGTTACGCGGTTTTACAGATAATCAAAAGAGTGTGGAAGTAAAAGGGGATACAGTAGAAACTGCGATCACAAATCTTACGGAAGCATTTCCGGGATTGAAAAACAATTTACTTGATGAAAACGGAAATATTCGTGAGTTTGTGCGGATTTACCTTGAAGACGAGGATATTAACGGTCTTCAGAAAGAAAAGACAGAGATTGGTAACGATTCCGTATTGAGTATTGTTCCTGCTATTGCGGGAGGAGTCTGTTGAGTTAATAAAGTGCATAGGGCGAGACAAATGCCTGAATGCTTAATAATTAGATTTATGGAAGAAGTACGGACGATTCAATAAAACAAAGATTAAAAAATGGTAAAAACAACGAATCACGGAAATATCATGGTTGATGAAATAACACACAAAAACGGATTCTCAAAAGAAGAATTGGAAAGGTATAGCAGGCATTTGATAATCCCTGAATTTAATATTGAAGGGCAAAAAAAACTTAAAAACGCCAGGATACTCGTTGTTGGTTCAGGTGGTTTGGGTACACCTTTGCTTGAATATCTTACAGCGGCTGGTGCTGGTCATATTGGTATTGTTGATTTTGATGTGGTTGATAAAACGAATTTGCAGCGTCAGGTGCTGTTTACCGTTGATGATGTGGGTAAACCAAAAGTTGAAGCGGCTAAAGCCCGGTTACAGGCTCAAAATCCCTTTGTGAACTTTAAAACCTACAATACCAGGCTGACTTCTGAAAATGCACTGGATATTTTAAAAGATTATGATGTTGTTGCAGATGGCACCGATAATTTTCCGACACGCTACCTGGTAAATGATGCCTGTGTATTACTCGACAAGATGAATGTATATGCTTCCATATTTCGATTTGAAGGTCAGGCATCCGTATTTAATTACAAGTTTGCTGACGGCAGGAAAGGTCCCAACTACAGGGATCTTTTCCCTGCTCCACCCCCTCCCGGTCTGGTTCCGTCATGTGCCGAAGGAGGAGTACTGGGAGTATTACCGGGGATTCTTGGAAGCATCCAGGCCAGCGAGGTGATCAAGGTGATCACAGGAATTGGTGATCCTCTTGTGGGAAAACTCTGGCTTTTTGATGCGTTGTCTCTTGAAACGCGCACACTGAAAATACGCCACAATGAAAAAAACCCGTTAACAGGAAGCAGCCCGACCCAAACCGGATTAATAGATTATGAACAATTTTGTGGAATAACTTCGAATAATGCACCTGACGCAGAGCAGGTAAAAGAAGTAACTGTCCACGATTTAAGAAACTGGATAGACAGACATAACGATTTTCAATTGATTGATGTTCGTGAGCCCTACGAGTATGAAATTGCAAACCTTGGCGCTGAACTGGTACCCCTGGGTACGATTGCTTCATTTGCAGAGAACATCAGTCGGGATAAAAAGGTGGTTATCCATTGTCGCAGCGGAAAAAGAAGTGCCGATGCGGTGGCATTGTTGCAGAAAAAATACGGCTTCACAAACCTCTTTAACTTAAAAGGAGGCATTTTGGCATGGGCAGATGAAATCGACCAAAGTGTAGCAAAATATTAAGTTGTTAATTCTCAGATTTTAGTAATAAAAAACATTCATCTTTTATTAACCAATTAAAAATTAGTATTATGGCATTACGATTAGGTGACAAAGCTCCGAATTTTAAAGCCCAGACTCAACTGGGAGAAATTGATTTTCACGAATACCTTGGAAACAACTGGGGTATTTTGTTTTCACATCCTGCAGATTATACCCCTGTATGTACAACCGAATTGGGCCAGGTTGCCCGGTTAAAGGATCAGTTTGACAAGCGCAATGTAAAGGTAATTGCATTAAGTGTTGATTCCGTTGAATCCCACAAAGGATGGATCAACGACATCAATGAAACACAAAAAACCAACGTAAATTATCCGATCATTGCCGATGAAAACCGAAAGGTATCTGAGTTATATGATATGATTCATCCCGAATCGCTGGCCAATGCAACGGTTCGGTCCGTGTTTGTAATTGACCCGGAAAAAACGATAAAGTTAACGTTGACATACCCGGCTTCAACAGGCCGGAACTTTGAAGAAATCCTTCGGGTGATTGATTCACTGCAACTAACGTCTGATTTTCAGGTGGCAACTCCGGTGAACTGGAAGTTTGGCGAAGAAACCGTTATCCTTCCGACGATACCGGATGACGAAGCAGAAAAAAAATTTCCGAAAGGCTTCCAAAAAGTAAGGCCATACCTGCGGCTTACTCCTCAACCCAATCTTTAGGTTACGGGGCACATGTATTTATTTTAGACTTTATGAAAAGGCCTTTTTCAAAAGATGTAAAATGTAAAAAGTGCTTCTACGGATAAAGACCCATGGCAAAACCCTAAGATGAACTTAAGTATTTTATTTTTTGTACATCTTGGGGTTTTTGAGTCTTTCTTAGTGTTAACGGCTGGAAAAATACGGAGAACGGGATTTCGAAGCTCAAACTTGTCGAACCGATATAA
>CAZAMT010000209.1:1195-7283 GCA_964486145.1 uncultured Bacteroidales bacterium | reverse complement strand
GTTTCAAGCTTGGTAAGAATGGCCCGTGGCAAAACATAAGTCTTTAATCCCGTTATTTTTATATCCGTTTTTCCCGGATTATATTCCGGATTTAAAACAGATTTCCTCACAGGATTTGCTATTGCAGCACCGGAAAGACCGGCCATTCCAAGCGTTGATAAAAATTTGCGCCGGTTGAAATGTTTGTTCATGGTTACAAAAGTTAAGTATTAACCGATTGAAATAGTGACTTCTGACTATTACACTTTTAATTTCATGCAGGTGTCAATTGTATATGACATCCCACAATCGCACGGTACCGTCTTCGTGCCCCGATACCAGTTTTGATCCTTCTTTGTTGAACCGAAGGTATTCGGATCGAAATACGGGTTCTTTATGCACCTGCATAATGGGTTGGTTTACTGGATCTTCAGGGATGGAGTAAAAATATATATGTCCTTGTTCTTCGATATGATCTTTTTGGTTGAATCCCTCCCTGCCCCCTCCTGCCAGGTATTTTCCATCAGGTGTAAACTCAACAGCTTCCATACCAAGCGGGAATGTTAATGTATGAATTAAATCGCCTGTTTCAAAATCCCATATTTTTATCGAGTTTTCAGGTCTGCCCTGCTGGCTGGTTGATGCAGAAGCGATACATGTAGATTGCGGACTAATGGCAACAGATTTAATGGATGCGTTGTGTCCGGGTAATGTTCTTATCAAATCCATATTTTCCGTATCCCAAATCTTGATTTTCCCGTCCATTCCACCGGAAATAAGGTATTTATCGTTACTTGAGTAATCAACCGAGTTTATATCAGCCCTGGGCTCATTCCTGATTTCATACATTTTATCTTTGGGAGTATGAATTACCGTCTTGATTTTTTCAAATTGAGGATAAGAATATATGCTTATCTCTCCGTTTCCCTGTCCAACAGCAAACCAATTAGCATCGTGTGAAAACTTTATTGACTCAATGCTGGTACCAATGTTCCTGAGTTCGTATAATGACCAGTCGTTCACATTCAATATCATCATTTTATTAAACTTGCCGCCAACTATCAGATATTCATCATCTGGTGAAAAACAGGCAATTTCAATTTGATCTTTACATTTATACGACCACACTGCTTCTCCCGCTTTTACATCCCAAACAACCAGGTCAAATCCTTTGCTCGCACCTGATACAACATATTTTGAATTGTTTGAAAACTCAGCAACATCCACAGATGCCAGTCCCATGTCTTTATCAATTGCTCCCAGATGATCTGCCAGTTTTACCCACGCTGTATCCAAATGGATACCTGAACTTGTTTCAGTTAAAAGGTATTTGTTACCATAATCAGCTTCCGAACCACTTCGCTGGCAATTGTTTATAACCAGTGAAACCAAAAGAAATCCAACTACAAACTTTAGAGACTGTTTCATGCGCCGGGAAATATCAACTATTTTAAATTTTTACTATAAGCTTTTTCAACATCAGGTTACTTTCAATTCAATAACGTGTTAAAGGTATGTCATTTTTTAAGTTTAAACAAGAGAGGCATTATTCGGTAAACGTATAATGCCTCTCATAATCAAACAACCTTTGTAAATATTATTGTTTCAATACTTTGTTTGTTCCAAGCAATGTACCTTCGTTGAAGAAATTGATGAAATACAATCCTGTTTGTAATTCACCGGTGTTGATGTGAATATTTTTACCGCTAATGCTTTCAACGGTTTTCACATTTTGTCCGAGTACATTGGTAATAACTACTTTATCCACCCGCTGATCTTCTTTCAGTTCCACTTTCAGGTAGTTTTGAACCGGGTTTGGATACATGTTGAACGTGATATTTTTCAACGATGCAATGCTGTTCGGTATATCCGGGAACCAATTCAAATCACCCAGTGGTTTTCCATCGCTACCTGCTGAATATGCCGCATGATCTGTGGAATAACCAAAATCAAGCGTTCTGAAATCTGTATCAAATTGAGGCATTTCTGCAGGGCTTTCTGCAAAATTATAAAAATCATTAATGTACGCTCCGTACTCGTTTAATGTAGCCGGGAAACTTTCAAATGCAAATGCTTCGTCCGAAACAATATTTGTCTCATCAATCAACGAAAGCAGGTATGGCGCAATCATGGTTTCTGTAGACTTATCCGATGAGTCAGGCAATAATGCTGCAACTTCCGGATCCAGGTAGAAATGATTGTTTGTAAAATCAACTATCGGGTCTAACAATGTTGTATTTGTTGTATCTGTAAAGTTGGAGTCAATTGAGAAATAATAATAAGGCTCCACGAATTCATCACGATCACCTAGAAATCCATCTCCCATGATTCCCACATTCACAAATAAATTGTTTTTTACGACTAATTCATTCGGCCGGCCAAAATCAGCTCCGCCAGTACCCGTATTCATAACGGTATTATGCTCAAAAACAAGTTTGTTGTATCTTTTCAACTGTCGGTTTGTTAATACCATGCTATGTTGATTGTAAATGGTATTGTTTCGCATGTGCACAAGTGGTGAAAAGTTACCGCGGAAGTGCACTGCAAATCCCTGAAATAACCTTGCTGCAACACCCTGATTGCCAATGATACAGTTTTCAACAAACAATGAACAACCAACCGCATTGATGCGGATACTATTTTGGCGGTTGAAATCAAAATTCACGTTTTTACAAACCACGGTAATGCTATCTGCTGCCATACGGACAGTAGCATTATCAGTATAATTTCCACCCTGGTCGAAACCATTTAAGGTTAGATCCTTTATGTAAAGATCTCCTTCAGCATGAAAAATACGTTCGGCTTCATCTTCACCTTCTGCCGGACCTACCGCTTTAATAATGGGCAAATCGCCATCACCTTCTTCCGCCGTTACCATTAACGGGTAACCGGTGTTTTGAATCCTGGCGGTGTACAAATAGATTTGTCCTCTTTTTAAAATGTAGTGATTGTGCAATCGTTCACCGGTTGCGGATGTGTCTCCATGTATGGTTTCATTAATTTTACCCGGAACACCTGGTTCAATAACCATAGCTTCTCCTAAATCATCCGGCCATGGAACTTCCTGTGCATCCACATTGTTAAGACCAAACATTATCAGTCCCAACATCATTGATAGTAAGTAAACTTTTCTCATAATTAAAAAAATTTAAGTTAAAAAATAATAAAAAAATCTCAACTGGCAGGCTGGAATTTCTCCAACCTGCCCTATTATATAGAGTACTATTTAAAATCTATATCTTACCCCGAGCGTATACCTGCGCCCGTATTGTTCGATTCTACTCGGCTGGTCCTGCGTGTAAATGTAGTTGCGTTCTGTTTCATTCGACAGGTTCACCAGGTTGGCCAAAATCTGCCAGTTTTCATTGATTTTATAGGACAATGCAGCATCCCAGCGCATGTATTTATCATTGTATTCATCCTGGAACCGGCTATTTGCAGATTCTTTTAGGCTTGGACCCTGGTAATTCATACTAATCCTACCGGAGAAACCTCCTTTTTCATAGCCAAGAGTAAAATTGGCGATAAAATCAGCCTGTCCCTGAGTGCTGTTATACCGCGCTGAATCGGTCGTTGCGGGTAGATAATCAGGTGGTGGATAGGAAACAAAAAAATAAGGATAAGCCGTTTCCGATTCCATCAGGGTTAAATTACCGCTCAACACAATACCATCCAGGGGTTTCGGCAAAAACCGGAAGTTGGTTTGAAGTTCAATTTCTCCACCGTAAATGGTCGTTGTTTCATCCGAATTGATGGGGCTGTTGACGATCCATCCACGCAACGGGTTGTAATCCTCTGCATCAGGATCATCCGATCCACTCCAGTCATGAAAACGTACATTGATATCTATGTCATATATTTCTTTATAAAACGCACCTACCGAAATAAGTCCGTATTTTGAAAACCATGATAGATTCGCATCGTAATTCCAGGCGGTAGGCATTTTCAAATCCACCGATCCAAAACGGACAATTTTCTGGTTAGCCAGCGTTTTTTGGGTAAAAGGTGACAGGTTCAGGTAATTTGGTCGTGACAATGTTCTGGTAGCTGCAAGTCTCAGTGCCAGTCCATCCAGAAATTCATATTTCAGGTGTACCATGGGTAAAAATTCTCCCACCGAACTTGTTGCTGATGTATCTTTCTTTGTTATCCGGAACGGCTCATTGTTACGCTGGGTACCGGCACTACCCGCGAAATCAAGGTAGGTATTTTCATACCTGAAACCAGGTATCAACGTAACCCGTTGACCTATACGAATTTCAGCCATTAAATACCCTGCCGATATCCTCTCGAGTGCATTGTATTCATCAAAATAATCGTTCACGTTTCTTCTGAATAAAGAATCGATTTGCTTCATGCGATCATCAATTTCTGTTATTTTATCAGGATCGTACACAAAAGGTATATCGTTGTGATCTTCAAAAGGAGAATCGTAACCGGTGTAATCTTCATCAATAAACAAAGCCATGGGATATGCTCCTTCCGAAGTTCTTCTATCGGCATACTCGGGAAATTCTCCCCTGAAAGCATATTCAAAAGCAGTACCGTCAAAAATCCAATAGTTTTCCACTACACGGTCCCTTTGTTTCTGGCGCACCTTTCCCCCAAATTTAATATCCCCTGAAAACCAACTGCCCATGTAGAATGGTATTTTCAAGTCAACCTGCCCGTTGTAGTTTTCATCGTCTAAGAAACTGTAGCCCCTACCGGCACCCGGTCTTCCAAAATAACGATCCAAACCCCAATACGATTGCAGGTATCTGAAAATATCCAACGGCTGGGTATTATTGGCTTCCGGGCTCAGGCCTGCTTCCATCTCCGCGCTTGCGCCCGATCCATCCGGTGATTCATTGGTAGTTACCGAACGGCCCAGGTTAAATGATAATTCCATGGACTGGAACAAATCAAATTCACCCCTCAGGTTTGTTGAATTCAGGTTTAACGTGTTCTCCCAGATACTTAATTCCATATCGAGGCTTGAAGTTGTAGGTCTGGCACGTTTTCCGCGGGAAACAACGTCTCTTTTTGTTTGTGAAAACACATGATCCAATATTAATTTACCATTCTCAAATTCATAATCAACGGTAGCACTAATGCCATACCTGTCCCTTGTTTCTAATTGATTTCGAAATTCGGCATTATTACCACGGTATCCGCTTCCATCACCTGTCAACTCATAATCACCATCAAACCAGTCGGTGTTACGATTGGCCCGGTAATAATTTGCACCTGCCAAAACACCCAGTTTGTCATTGAAAAAACGGTTTCCCAAAGTAAAACTACCGCGGTATGTTCCGATATCATTAATTAATGAGTGGTACCCGGATTCGACCTGAAAGCGTCCCTGCCAGTCCGGATCAGCCGTTCTTGTAACCAGGTTGACCGAACCACCGATTGCATCGCCATCCATGTCGGGTGTGATGGCTTTATATACTTCAATCCCGTCTAACAGGTCTGAAGATATCATACTAAGATTCACGGAACGGTTATTCGCATCTCCTCCGGGTATGCTTTGGCCGTTTACAGTAACGGAATTAAACCGGGGAGATACACCACGCACTGTTACGGTAGATCCTTCACCACCACTACGGCTAAGGGAGATACCCGGCAGCCTGGAAAGTGATTCAGCGGCATTTGCATCCGGTACTTCCTGAATTTTTTCTTTGGATACCACATTTACAATTTTGTTTGATTTTACCTGCTGGTTAATGGCCGAGGCCTGACCGCGAAGCTGACCGGTAACGACCACTTCTTCACCCATCACCGATTCAAAAACCATTTCCTGGGTACCAATGTTCACAGTTTCTCCCGCACCAACCGATACAGGTACTTCTCTATTTTCATAACCTATGTAAAGTAATGTTAGTGTATAGTCTCCGGGAGGTACTGACTTTAACTCAAACTCTCCATACTCATCAGTCACAGCGCCTAATGATGTTCCTTTCAACGAAACATTTGCAAAAAACAGCGGTTCCCCGTTTGATGCATCAACAAGCTCTCCCGTGATTGTCCCTGTTCGCTGACCAAAAGCAGTCAACACGAACATTGGCAAAATGAAAAACAATAAATTAATCTTTCTTCTCATGTTGTATACTCGTTTTAGTTTTTA
>CAZAMT010000209.1:0-1095 GCA_964486145.1 uncultured Bacteroidales bacterium | reverse complement strand
TAAAGTATCCATATTTTTATACTGGAATGCTTTTTGCAAAACATCTTGTGATGAACAATTTTATTATATTTCTTTTATAATGCAATATGAACACTGTACCTTCGTGTTACCGTTTTATCTGGCAATACAGATTTGGAATAATGAAGGAATGCGGTTAAACAAAACAATGGCAATTTGCTGTTAAGCCTGTATGAAATATCGTGGATATTCAATATCTTTGAAGTGAATGTGATTTTTTGACCTTTGGGTTGCATAACTAACTACTATTAATATAATTGCTGTAGGTCATGAGTGAAAATAAATATATGGAAAAGTGCCTTCATGAGATCGAAGACACTGTGCAGTGGGGAAAATTAAATGATTGGACAGGGCATAATTTTGATCTGCTTAGTGACGAAATAAGCGAGAAAACAGGAATTAAATTAAGCGGGAGAACACTTCGGCGGCTTGTGAATCATAAAATTTCGAATCCTCAGATAGCTACAAAAAATGCTCTGACAAAATTTCTGGGATATAAAAACTGGGAAGAATTTGTTGTACAACATTCCAATGGAAACAACAAAAAACCAGTTATACAGCAACAAAAACAGTTTTCGCGTTTCACAAAATTTGTTGTTCAGTACTTTTGGGCAATACTTCTCGTTGTAATATTAACCCTGTCTTCGTTTTTTATATTTTTTTATCCCACCATTGAACTGGAATTGAATAAATCCAGGGTAGAATTCAGGAGCAACAACCTTGTTGGAAAGGCGCCACACACAGCAACATTTTTTTATGATGTTTCAAAAATTAAAAGCAGCAATATACTGGTTGACAACAATTATTACAATGAAAGCAGCATCGTTCCGCTGAAAAAGAACATGCATTTTTATTCAAATACATTTGAATTACCTGACTACTATGCAGTTAAAATTATTGCCAATGGTGAGCGAATGTCGTGTGTGCGTGTACATGTGGTTACAGATGGCTGGGAATACGTGGCTGGAGGGAAGCATTTTACAGAATTACCAAGGGATTCAACAAATGACTGGCTGTATATAAATCCCGTTACGTTAAAAAATAATTCCATCATCGGTGATTCGGTTTATTACATTG
>CAZAMT010000208.1:0-7365 GCA_964486145.1 uncultured Bacteroidales bacterium | reverse complement strand
AATTTAATTATTTAAAAGAACTTTGAAATACAAAGTAGATGGATAAAAAAATATTTAATGACGATAATTTTTTATAATTTTCTCCAGTTGATCAAGGTGTTTTTCAAAGGCTTTACGTCCTTTGGCCGTTGCTGAATACCGGGTATTTGGCTTCCGTCCCACAAATTGTTTCCGTACCTCAATTAATTCGTTTTTTTCAAGGGTGGTGAGATGACTGGCCAGGTTACCATCTGTAACACCCAGTTTACCTTTCATGGTATTAAAGTCCATCCAGTCATTTACCATCAGCATCGACATGATGCCCAGGCGCACGCGGTTTTCAAATGCTTTATTGAGGTTTGGAAAACTATCTTTCATCGTTCGTATTTATAATACATGACCACGCCATAGATAATATGCAATACACCAAAACCCAATGCCCAGAAGATCAATCCATACCCGATGAAAAAAGTAGCGATTAATCCGAGGATAATTTCAGAAATGGCCAAAAGCCTCAAATCGTCATAAGTGTATTTACTGCCGTTTAGCAAAGCCAATCCATAAAAAATCAATGTAGAAGGTGCAATCAGGTAAATTATCTGGTGATATATAAGCAGCAGGGCAAAAAGACCTCCGGTAATCAGGGGTATTGCCAGGTTAATGATCATTCGTTTTGCAATAGTGTCCCATAAAGGCAATCCTTTTCGTTTGGCTTTTCTGGAAGTAAAGTAAATGGCAGATGCAAGCGCTCCAACGATCATTAATGCACCATCGATAATCAGGAAAAGGGCAATTTCTCTGTACTTCATGGATTTTGACTGAGTAAAAAATTCATAGGCATCAAAATAGCGTTTGTCATAATCCAGGTAAAAAAATGCCGCAGTGGCGCCGAGGAGGGCTATAATTCCGGCAAAAACGCCTGACAGTCCACTAAGTGAAAGAAACCGCGATGAACTTTCCATCATCTTCCGGATTTCGTGAATTTCTGCAATATGTTTATTTTCCATTTTTAAAAGTACTTTGAAACACAAAGTAAAGCTAAAAAACTGAATTAACCAAAAGTTGAAGATATTTTATCTTAATTTCAGATGTTCCGGATGATACGAGTGGTGAATTGCTATTGTTCATTTGCAACTGTAGCCCTGCCTTGTTAAAATATCAGGTATTACACTTTTCCCTTTTCCAGTAGTTTATGAAACTGTTGCTCATCGATTGTTTTTACCTTGCGTTTTTTAGCTTCATCCAGTTTTGACCCCGGGTCGTCACCAACAACTACATAATCGGTATTTTCGCTGACACTTGAAGTTGCTCTTCCGCCAAGTGATTCAATACGTGCTTTGGCCTCGTTTCGCGTAAAATCTTCCAACTCACCGGTTAAAACAATGGTTTTGTCTTTCAGTTTTTCAGCTTGTTTGGCTGATACCTGTTTAGCCTTGACTCCGAGGTTTTCAAGTTCGTTGAGCATTTTAATATTTTCATTGTTTTGAAAGAAGTGGGCGACACTTTCGGCTATCTCTGGACCAATTTCATGAATTTCCATTAAATCTTTATAGCTGATGTGTTTAAGATTGTCAAGTGACCTGAATTTCTGCGCGAGCACTCTTGCCATGTGTCCACCAACGTGCCTGATACCCAGGGCATATAAAAAACGATAAAGTTCAGGTTTTTTTGTATTCTGAATGGCATCATGCAGTTTCATCGCCGATTTTTTTGCAAAACCTTCCAGTTCACCTAAATCATCGGGCTTTAGCTTGTATAAATCGGGTATGGTTTTAACAAGATTTTTATCGATTAACTGCATACTGTTTTTTTCTCCCAGGGTATCAATGTCCATAGCTTCCCGGGATGCATAATGAACCAGGCGTCCTTTTAGCTGTGCCTTGCATGAAAGCCCCGCAGGGCAGATTACATATGCTCCTTCGCGCACTACCTTCGTGTTGCAAACCGGACATTTTTTTGGCATGCTGAATTTTTTACGCCCTCTTTTTTTTCCTTTTTCAACACGTTCAGCCACTTCGGGTATTACGTCACCAGCTCTCAATACCCGGATTTTATCGCCCGGTCTCACATCTTTTTTCTTGGCCTCATCTTCGTTATGTAATGTTGCGCGGCTAACCGTAACCCCGCCTACTTCAACCGGGTCAAAAAGTGCCACTGGTGTGAGGATGCCTGTTCGGCCTACCTGTATTACAATTTCCTGAAGTGTGGTAAGTTCTTTTTTGGGCGGGAACTTCCAGGCGTATGCCCATCGCGGACTGCGCTGGCGTGTGCCAATTTTCCTCCTTAATTCCCGGTCATCCAGTTTTATTACGATTCCGTCAATTTCAAAAGACAGGGAATCCCTTTTACCTGTCATTTTTTTGTAATACTTCCTGACATCATTAAATTTTTTCGCTTTTTTGATTTCTTCACTATGTTTGAGTCCCCATTCAGGAATTTTTTGAAGCATATTCCAGTGGCTATCGAATCCGTTATCACTGTTATTAATAATTTCATAAAAGAAAATATCCAGGGGTTTGTCGGCTACTTTTTTCGAATCCAGTTGGCGTACAATTCCGGCAGCGGCATTGCGCGCGTTGGCAAACGGTTCTTCGCCATTTTCGATGCGTTGTTTGTTGAGGTTACGAAAATCCTCTTTTTTCATGAAAATTTCTCCTCGTACAGATAGCTCATCTGGAAATTCACTGCTTGCGCGCAATTTCAAAGGGACAGAACCTATGGTTTTTACATTTTTAGATATGTCTTCTCCTGTTTGTCCGTCACCTCGGGTAGTAGCATATTCAAATATCCCTTTTTTGTATACCACTTCCACAGATAACCCGTCAAGCTTGGGTTCGAGTACAAATTCGAGGTTTCTTTTTCCTGTTTGCTCCTTTGCATAACGCATGTAACCTTCAATTGCTTCATCTTCATCCGAGGAATTCAAACTTAGCATGGGTGAAGCATGTTTTCGTTTTTTTAATTTATCCACAGGAGGTGCCCCTATTTTTCGGGTCGGCGAAACGTCCGATTGCAAATCTTTAAATTGTTCTTCAAGCTGTTCCAGACGATGAAATAACGTATCAAATTTTTTATCCGAAATTTTCGGCTTGTTTTTGATATAATACAGGTAGTTGTGATGTTCGATTGCTTCACGCAACTTCTGTACTTCATCTTCGGCTTCCTGTTTCGACAACTTTTCCGAATCTTTAAACTTTGGAAAGGGTGTATTCATGTATGGATTTTTCTTGCTCATGGCAATCTTATTTTTGTTTCTGACAGGAAGGACAGAAATACATTCCCCTGCCCGAAATTTTCATTTTCTTAATTTCTCCTTTGCATTTCGGACATTTTTCACCTTCCTTCCGATGGCGTGTTAAATAAGATTTGGGCAATTTTGAAGGCCGCGCATCCTTATCAATGGCAGTTTTCATTACGGACTTCATCGATTTGTGCAGGTTACCCCAGTCTTCGTCCGTTAAATCTGTTGTTTTCGTTTTTGGGTGCAATCCGCATTGATATAAAATTTCATCGGAATAAACATTCCCGATGCCTGAGGTAACCGACTGATCCATCAAAGCCGATTTTATCATTGATTTCTTGGATTTTATCTTTTTGATGAACTCAGACTTTGAAAGTTCCAACGCGTCTGCTCCAATGTCATTTTCTTCGATAAATTTTTCAGGATTATCAGTAAACGCTACAAAACCCAGCTTTCTTTTGCTTATGTACGCGAGTTTATCGTCATTATCAAACTGTAATTCCAGTTTGGTATATTCCGGGAGATCCTCTTTTTTCTGTACATATTTCAAATCACCGGTCATGCCAAAATGCATGACCATAGCAAAATCCTTGCTTGAAAAAAGAAAAAGGTGTTTTCCTCGACGGGAGGTACGCGTTATTTTTTTGTTCTTAAATTGCGTATCGATTTCTTTTTCATCAACGCGATCGAACTGCTTGTCATGTGCAGTCACTCCGCGAATTTTTTTCTTTTTCGCTTTTTCGGCTGTTTGCCGGTATATTTCAACATCTGGTAATTCGGGCATGGTAATGAAATTTATTGGTACAACGCTTTTTAAATATCCAGGTAATATGCGTCAAACTCCTCATATTCATCCGGTTCAAGGAGGCCGCTATTGTCAACGTCCCAGATGGAGAATACGCCGACAGCCAGTTCCTCATCACTCAGATGATCGTCTTCGTCAATGTCCCAATCACTGTAAAAATTGGTTTCACTTAACGCATCATAGTATTCGTTGTAACTAATGTGCTCATCATCATCAATATCGATGTCTTCGAAATCGGTAATGACATAGTTTCCATAGTAATAATCAAATCCATAAAGCCATTCTTCTTCGGATAACAATTGATCATCATCAGCATCCCAGATGTCATAAACTCCGGTATGAAAATCCTCGTCATCGAGGTAGGGATCATCATCCCTGTTCCAGTCATCGTAATAATTATTGGTGAAGGTGGTTTGAAATTCTTCTATATCAATCAATCCGTCATTATCCTTGTCAAAATCTTCGAAGGTTAAATTTTCAACCCGATTGCATGCCATAACAACGAAAAGAATTGATATTAAACATGTTAAATTTGTTTTATAATTTTTCATAATTAAAGATTTTTGTGTTTGTTTAAAAATTTAATAGTTAATACTTTAATAACATTAAGTAACAAAATCCAAACGATGGCATATCCCCAAATTGTCAGGGCTTTTACCCACCCGATGGGATGCACTAACCATCCATAAACTGCTACCAATGTGCCAATTACCTGTGTTCCTTCAAGGGTGATAAACAGCAACCAGTTTGGATAAGGTTTATCCCATAACCATCCGGTATTTCGGGTAAGGAAAATTGTCATGTGACCTGCAACGAGCAGTTTAAGAAAGATCATGGTTTGAACCTCTTCCGTTGGCAACCCAAGCTGTTGCATAATATACCAGAAAAGGATAAATGAAGAAATAACCCCACCCACGCTTAATACACTTGAAATTGTCAACACCCGTTTCATGTTCCATCTCACAGGTTTTTTGGCCGTGGGAACGTTATCATAAGCAATGGTCATTATGGGAATATCGTTTAGTATGGCCAATAGCACTATCATAATGGGTGTAACCGGATAGAAATCAAAGGCAAGTATGGATAAGGTCATAAATAACAGTACACGTAGTGATTCGGTTATCCTGAAGGTTGCATATCCTGTCATTCGTTCAAAAATTCTTCGGGCCTCTTCAATTGCACGAGTGATAACTTCCAGGCCTGGCGCTGTAAGTACTAAAGCAGCAGCCGATCGTGCAGCATCTGTGGCTGAGGAAACTGCTATTCCTACATCGGCTTGTTTCAGTGCAGGGGCATCGTTGACTCCATCACCTGTCATTCCTGCAATCCGATCATTGCTTTGAAATTGTTTGATGATTTTAAATTTATCTTCAGGTGTTACTTCGGCAAAACCATCGGCTTTCATAAATTTTTCATTGCGTTCAGCCGATTTTTTCCCGCGCTTTTCGTGTTTTTCCTGTCGTTCTTCTTCCTCATGTTCTTCTTGTTCAAAGAACTGTTTTGCCTGGATGATATTGGTTTTCAGGTTAAGTTGTTTTGAAACTTGTTTCGCGATGGCGGTGTGGTCGCCGGTTACCATGCGAATGTCAATTCCATGATCCTGCGCTTGCTTGATTACTTCCGCCGAATCTTCACGCGGAGGGTCGAGCAGGGGAAGCAAACCAAGATATTTCCATTTATCATTTGTTTTTTTGGCAACTCCAAGGGTTCGAAATCCTTTTTCGCCCAGTTCATCAATTTTTTTTGTTACCTCATCGCTGGTTGAATTTCCGTTTTTGGTTAATTCAAGGATGACTTGCGGTGCTCCCTTGGCAACGGTGAAAGCTTCTCCGTTTTTTGTGACATCCGCTTCAGCTCTCTTTCGGGTGGGATCAAAAGGTCTGAATTCTGTGATCTCGTATTCCCTGAGTACATCTTTATTTCCAAGACCTTTTAGTATGGCTTCGTCTATGGGATCTTCATTATCTTCTTTGGCAGTTAATGCCGCGGAGATTATAATCTCATCGGAATCGTTGGATTCTATTAATTCCGGATCCTGTAGCTGTAATTTGTTTTCGGTTAGTGTTCCTGTTTTATCCGCACAAAGCGTTTGCAACCCGGCCATCTCTTCCATTGCCGACAATCGGGATACAATGGCTTTCTCGCGGGCGAGCCGGTTGGCACCTATAGTCATTGTAACTGAAAGAACTGCCGGTAGGGCCTGCGGAATACCCGCGATGGTCACGACCAACGCAAATAACAATACGTCCATTAAGTCGTCGTTTCGGAGAATACCGGTGACAATGATTCCGATTACCAAAACAGCGGTAATTCCTATGAGGAAATACCCGATTTTCAATACAGCCCGTTGAAAATGAGATTTTTCTTCAGCGTTCTCCACAAGTTCAACAGTCCGTGCAAATTTGGTGTTGTTTCCGGTAGCAGTTATCACAGCCCAGGATTCCCCTCTTTTAACGGATGTTCCTGAGTAAATCATATCACTTTCCTCTTTATCAACAGGAAGGGATTCTCCGGTAAGTGCAGATTCATCAACGCTAATGTTTTGACCTTTAAATAGTTTGGCGTCTGCTGGCACGATGTCACCCATTCTTATAACAACCAAATCCCCGGGAACGAGTTCTTTTGCCGACATGCGTTTTCGGTTTCCATTACGGATTACCACGGTTTCAGGAGCCAGTTTTTCCTTGAGGGCTTCAATGGCATTGCTTGCTTTGCTTTCATGCCAGTAGCTTACTCCTCCGTTAATCAACAACATGGTAAATATAACAGCAAAATCTTCCCATCGTTGAGCAACAGCACTTAAGATAACAGCAATTTCAATCATCCAGGGAATAGGCCCCCAAAAGTGTGATAAAAATGCAATAACCGGGTTTCGTTCTTCCGACTCAATCTCGTTCATCCCGTATTTTTCCCGGCGTTGAGCAGCTTCATTGCTTGTTAGTCCATGTTCAGTGTCAACATCAAGTCTTTCAATTGCTTCATCAATTGTCATTTCCTCAATGTTTTGCTGGTTTTTTGCCATAAATCGTCTGTTTTAATGCCTGATACCAGAAATGGTTTCATGATTTGTACCAAAGGGCATTTGTCAAGGGTGGTATTTGCAAAAAATGTTGCAATTTCAGGGAATGCTTCGATGCAGGGAGGATTTTGTTTGTTATTTGATTTGGAACAAATTGTTGAATTTTACTGAATGTGTGGGAGGAATTCTACAAATAAGCAAAGAAATTATTACCTGATTTATTTTCTATGAAGTGCAGATAAGAAGGTTAAAATATATGTATAGATTACCAATGTATTTAGGTTGAAAACGGATTATAAAATGCCTGGATTTTAAGCTTTT
>CAZAMT010000207.1:0-7369 GCA_964486145.1 uncultured Bacteroidales bacterium | reverse complement strand
ACGGCAACTAAATCACTCCCTGATCCATCATGGCGGTAGCTACTTTAAGAAAACCGGCAACATTAGCACCTTTCACGTAATCTACATAGCCATCACCCCTTTTTCCATAGCGCATGCATGCTCCATGTATACGGCTCATGATGGTATGTAACCGGGCATCCACTTCTTCTTGTGGCCAATTGAGTTTCATGGCGTTTTGAGACATTTCCAGTCCCGATGTGGCTACACCTCCTGCATTCGCAGCTTTTCCGGGTGCAAAAAGGATTCCACTTCTGTGAATGAGTTCGATGGCTTCAGTTGTACACGGCATATTGGCCCCTTCGCAAACACATATGCAGCCATTGTCAATCAGGTTTTTGGCATCAACGGCATCCAATTCATTTTGGGTAGCGCAGGGTAGAGCAATGTCGCATTTTACTTCCCAGGGATGTTTACCTTCCACAAATTCAGCACTGTCAAATTCATAAATGTAGGGTTTTACTATGTCTTCATTTGATGCCCTGAGTTCCAGCATGAAATCAACTTTTTCTTCGGTAATTCCTTCCGGGTCGTAGATATATCCATCGGGGCCACTGAGAGTAACCACTTTGGCTCCCAGTTCATTGAGTTTGGTTACGGCACCCCAGGCCACATTCCCAAATCCGGATATGGCAACCGTTTTGTTGATCAGGCTTTCGCTTCTGGTTTCGAGCATTTCTTTTGCGAAATAAACAACGCCAAAACCTGTGGCTTCTGGTCTAATCAAACTACCTCCCCAGTGGATGCCTTTGCCGGTAAGCACACCGGTGTTTTCGTGAGCCAGCTTTTTATACATACCATAGAGGTAACCAATTTCACGTCCGCCAACGCCTATATCCCCGGCAGGAACATCAGTATCAGGACCAATGATTTTCCATAACTCAAGCATAAATGCCTGGCAAAACCGCATAATTTCTGTTGGGGATTTTCCTTTTGGATCAAAATCGGATCCTCCTTTTCCTCCACCGAGCGGAAGGGTAGTCAGGCTGTTTTTAAAGATTTGCTCAAAGCCCAGGAATTTGAGTATGCTCAGGTTAACACTCGGGTGAAAACGCAATCCTCCCTTGTAGGGGCCGATTACATTATTAAATTGCACCCTGTATCCCCGATTCACATGCACGTTGCCCTGATCATCAACCCAGGGAACCTTAAAAGTGAATACTCTGTCAGGTTCTATAAGGCGATCAATAATGTTTGCTTTTTCAAATTGTGGATTGTCATTGTAGACTTCTTCAATTGATTCAAGAACTTCTCTCACCGCCTGCAGATATTCAATCTCTCCGGGATTGCGTTTTTCCAGGTTGGAGATAACCTTTTCTACATTCATAATAATTGAAAAATTAAATTTAATTCGATGTTACTAAATTGTTTTTACTATAATCATGATAACCCTCAAGATTTTACGAAACTGATAAAAATCAGTGACGGTTATTGGTTATTATTCTTGAAAATCACTCCAACATTTTGTTTTCCGTCAATTTGCACTTGCACAGCCTGCTCGAACCTTACATGCCTGATAAATTCATCTTCGTGCACTGCTGGCATTTTATCGAGATAATCAACATCGTAGAAACCATCATTTTCGTATGGGTTTATCGTCAAATAACCAACGCGGAAAGATGTCATGTTCTGAAAAAAGTGCGTTCCCTGGCTGGGATCGATCCTGTAATTTTTCAATCCGGATTCAACAATGATACGCGCTTGTGAAATTTGAGGCCACTGCACAGGAACACCAAGCCATGGATCTGTTGAACCCCAGCGACCAGGGCCAATGAGAATAAAGTTTCTTTTTTCTTCCATGAATTGTGTGTTCAACTTTGATACCTGTTCAGCAATCGCGGATGTTGCTTCAGGTTTAAATTTATGAGGCGGGACATAAACAACATCAAACAGATCATGAAATACCCCGTTTCCGAGTGCACGTTTTGAATAAATGATGGTATCTTTTTCATCGATGCCATCGAGCCTAAATTTGAGACTGTTATCGTTTTGAACAATGGGCCTGATTTGCAGGAAATTAAATGTTATTAATTCTCCGTTGTCAGGATTTAAATCCATAGCAAACTCAATTTCTATGGGATTGTTCATTTCACGTTGACCAATATTTAACAGGGTTTGAATGATTTCAGGTAATGGCACTACATTATGATTGAGAATGTGTGAAAAAGTGACGAGACGCTTACCTTCGTGAAGAAATCCATCCCTTATCATATTGTTTTGATAATCAAACGTTGAAGCAACATACTTAAAGGCCGGATCTTTCTCTCCATTTTTTATACGTTGCCTTACCAGGTTTACAGAGTCGTCAATGGACGGCTTAAATGCACCTTTGGATACATTCAGTGCGAAAAAATGGCGTTGGGTATCGCGCAGAGCGATTTCAGGCAATGATAATTGAAGGACTTTTGAAGGATATTTGGGAGAAAATCGCAGGGACATACCTCCTTCAACAATTTGCTTGCCTAATCCATAGGCGATGTGTGCAATACCATCCGTGCTTGTTTCAGGCTCAACGGGATAGAAATTAATGGAACGAGCAACACCGGATATGGTTGGGTAAAAATTTCCTTCAATTTCAGAACCACATACTTCCTGAAGCACAATCCCCATTTTTTCTTCATCAATGACATTTGAAGTAACCATCATGTATGCCTTACTGGTCTTGTAATAAGCAGAGGCATAAACGCTTTTAATTGCATCTGCTAAATATTGCTTCGAAAGTTCCGGGTCATCATTGTAAACAGGTACCATGTATGTCGAATAGACTCCTGCAAAAGGCTGATAGTGGGAATCCTCAAGTTTACTTGATGATCGGACAGCAATGGGTTTACGAAAACTTTTAACAATGATCTTCAGATCTCTTTCAAGGTCGGCCGGAAAGGGTGCATTGACGAATTCATTCAGGATTTCCTCATCGCTGGCATTTGACAGTGCTTTTTGATACAGATGATTCGCTTCCATAAACCGTTCAAAAATGTCGGTGCTTAATACAATGGTACGTGGAATAGTGATCATTACATCCCCAAACTTGTTGTGCAGGCTGTATTTTTTAATCAACGTGTTGATAAATGCCAGCCCTCTTGCTTTTCCACCAACAGATCCATCTCCAATGCGCGTAAACAACATAAATTCATCATACCGTTCATGGTCAAACTGGGCAATTACTCCCCTTCCTTTTGACATTCGGTAATTGGCAATAGCCCGGTAAATGTATTTTCTTGCTTCATCGAGGTTGGCAAAATCAGATGCCCGTATGGAACGAAACATGCGGGCAAGTGCAAATAGTGCTCTTGAATTGAGCCATTTTGTAAAATCATTTCGTTCGGAATGGTATAAAAAAACATTGTCAGGGATGGTCATAATAATCTGCTGCAGCGATTGTAAATCCGTAGCCACGCATTTTTCCTCCAGTGTTTCAGGGTCGCGAAAAATGAATTCACCAAACATAAAATAACGATTGATGTATTCCTTAACTTCATGTGACAGGTTTTTCGAGTATTTATGAATGAAACCGGCATTTAGTTCTTTTGCAAATTCCTGATTTTCAATACCTGACGATTGCAATAAAATGGGGAGATGTTTATCTTCTTCTTTAATTAGTTTAGCAAGCCGGAATCCGGCTTTTGTCTTGTTATCACGTTCTACGGGATTTTTTTTATAGCTGACGTCTGAAATTACACCCAACACATTTTCTTTATAACGATGGAAAAGTTCCACAGCCTCTTCGTAATCAGTGGCTAGCAAGATTTTCGGACGTCCACGCATGCGTAGCATTTTTTGATGCTCGTTTAATCCTTCCTTCATGAATTCACGAGACTGTACAAAGATAATTTTGTAAAGAACGGGTAGGTACGTTGAAATATACCGGATGGAATCTTCGACCAGCAGGATGACCTGCACGCCGACTTCATGAACGTCGTGTTGTGCGTTCATCTTATCCTCAATTAGTTTGATAATAGCCAACAGCAAATCGGCATTTCCCAGCCACGAAAACACGTAATCGATAGCAGATAAATCTTCGTTTTCCAGTTTCAAAGATACTTCTCTTGAGAAATGCGTTAACACAACAATGGGAATCTCATTGTATCGCAGTTTAATGAGTTTGGCAAGTTCAAAAGTATCCACTTCACCGGTACTGAGCATCTCAATAACAAGATCAATACTTTCTTCTTCCAGGATATTGAAAGCCCTGGTGTGCGAATCGGCATGAATGAATATAGGAGGGTATCGCAAGTTAAGAGAAGCATATTCGTTAAAGATTTGTTCATCAATGCGTCCATCTTCTTCAAGCATAAAATAATCGTAGCTACTGCAAATGATTAAAACTTTACGGATGCGTTTTTGCATCAGTTTGCTAAATGAGGTATCGCTGAATTTGTATTCGTCAGGGTTGAACAATATTCGTTTCGTAGCCATGAAAACACTAATCTTTAATTAAAAATAAATTACAGTTGTTCAGCGGGTTATTCACTGGTAAGTTCAGAAATGTTCTGGTAAATGATAAAGTAGTGAACCTGATGAACCAGTTACTTTTTGACTTTAACCCGCTTACGTAAAGGTAAAATATTCCATTGATTAACGCTTTTGATAGAGGATTATTACACGTATGGCACTAATAATTCTTTTAGTTCGGTGTAATTTGTTGCTACCGGAAACATGGGGTAATCATCAATTACGTTTTGTGGAGGTTTGAATAAAATAGCGCTGTCTGCTTCCTGAAGCATGCTGATGTCATTATATGAATCACCGAAAGCAAGCACCTTGTATTCAAGGCTTTTTAAGGCCTGTACAACCTTACGTTTTGGATCCTTTTGGCGGAGGTTATAATCAACAACGTTGTTCTCGCTGTCTGCGGTTAATGAATGGCAAAATAATGTAGGACGGTTTAACTGAGCCATTAATGGATCTGCAAATTCAACAAATGTATCGGAAACAACGATAAGTTGAGTTTTTTCTTTTATCCATTCCATGGTTTCCAGGGCACCTTCCATCGGTTCGATGGTTGCAATAACATCCTGAATATCTTTTAATTTCAGGTTGTGTTTTTTTAGGATTTTTAACCGGTATTGCATGAGTTCGTCATAATCTTTGATATCTCTTGTGGTTAGTCTCAATTCGCTTATGCCGGTTTTTTTTGCAACATTGATCCATACTTCGGGAACCCATACGCCTTCTAAATCGGAGCAGATGATGTACATGTATATTGGTTTAGTTTTTTCTTTTGTTTCGTAATTCCTTGTCGGAAGTCATTTCTTTTGAATATTAGACTGATTCAATAAAAACTCCTTAAAAGCTTCATAAGTATTGTCCAGTTCAAAGTATTTTTCTTTCTTGTCATCCAACCCTTTCAGGCTTTCAGGTAAATTCGGATCAAAATTGAGTAGTTTTCTGATTTCCTGAGGGAATTTCGCCGGATGAGCTGTTTCAAGGGTTACTGTGAGTTCATCCTCAGTTGCCGGGAAGCTTGACATAAATTTTTTCAAACCCGCCCAACCTACAGCGCCATGTGGTTCAAGTAATACTTTGTACTTATTGTAAACATCTACAATGGTTTGACGTGTTTCCTCATCGGTGATGCTGATTCCCCAGAGATCTTTTTTGAGTTTAACCGAATCAGGGTACCGGGTAATTTCTCCCTTTTCATTCATTACACCACCATACAATGAAATGATTCTTGCCATATTGCTGGGATGGCCCACGTTCATAGCACTTGATACACAATTTATTGAGGGTGCAATGGTTTTATAGATATTGGTTTTTAGGTAAACCGGAACTTCATCATTGGCATTGGTGCAAACTACGAATTTTTTAACAGGCAATCCCATTTCTTTGGAAATGATGCCCCCCATGAGGTCACCAAAATTTCCGGAAGGGACAGAGAATACAATTTCCTCATCTTTTTGTGATAGTCTGGACCAGCTATATGTGTAGTACATGGATTGAGGCAACAATCGTCCGATATTGATTGAGTTTGCTGAAGATAGATTTAAATGGTTCAAATCATCATCATTAAAAGCTCTTTTTACCATGGCCTGGCAATCATCAAATTTACCATCAATACCAATTACCTGAATATTTTTGCCAAGTGTCGTCATCTGCTTGCGTTGCCTGTCGGTAACTTCTTTTTCAGGAAAGAGAATAACAACATCAATATTGTGCAGATCGTAAAATGCATTGGCAATGGCGCTGCCAGTGTCGCCGGAAGTAGCAGTAAGAATTAGTAAATTCCTGTTTTCTTTCTGCAAAAAATGTTGCATCAGTCTTCCCATCATACGGGCAGCAAAATCTTTAAAAGAAGCTGTCGGTCCCTTGTCCAGTCTGAGGAGATAATGCCTTTTATAAACGTTTTCAAGAGGAACTTCAAAATCGTATGCATCCTTAACTATCTGATGCAAGTCATTTGAAGGAATTTCATTTTTAAGAAATTTTTCTGCAATCAGAAATGCTATCTCCTGGTATGGTAGTTTATGCAGTTCATTTAATTCGTCACTGGTAAAAGCCGGGATCTGCTCAGGCATGTATAACCCGGCATCCGGCGCCTGACCTTTAAGCAGTGCATCCCTGAAGGATACTTTTGGAGCTTTTAGATTTGTGGAATAAAATTGTATTTGATCCATTTTAACATTATCTGACAAAAGTCATGTTCAACCAACGAAGATAATTGATTTTAATGAGCGTTCAAAAGGTTAAAATGTGTTTCAGTGAATTCTGCCAGACTTTTTAGTTTTAAATCAGCGAAGCATAAACGCGGATCATCATGTTCATTTTCATCCGGAACAACCACTGCCTTATATCTTGCTGATTTTGCTGACAACAATCCGTAAAATGAATCTTCAAAAGCCAGACAATGCGCGGGATCAATGCCCAGTTTATGGGCCGTGGAAATGTAAACGGCCGGATGAGGCTTTCCCAGTATTTCATTTTCAGAGGAATGAATAACATTGAATTTCCCGAGAATGTCAAACTTTTTTAATACTACTTCAATGATGCTTAATACGGACGAAGATGCGACTGCCAAAGGCAATTTCTTATTTTCAAAGAAAGCTATGATTTCGTGCAGGCCATTTTTTGGTACTCCCTTTTTCATGATCAGATCACCAATTTTATTTTCGATATCCTTCTTTACTTCAATGTGTGTGGTTTTTTTCCAGGGAAACTTTCGATACCAGTATTTTACAACATCATTTGTGTCAAGCCCGGTGGTTTGCATGCACATTTCTGTTGTAAGTTCAATCCCCACCTTTTTAAATGCCATTTTTTCAGATTCTTTCCAAAGAGGTTCTGAATCAATAATCAATCCGTCAAGGTCCAATACAACCGCTTCAATCATTTATTTTTGTATTATTTTCAT
>CAZAMT010000206.1:0-7409 GCA_964486145.1 uncultured Bacteroidales bacterium | reverse complement strand
AACATCAAATAAAATTTCCATTTGATTTTTTAACGGAATTTCCCGAAGGCGGATCTTACCGTCTTAAACAAATTATCATCTGCATAATTGACATATTGTAAATATTTTATAACATTGTTAATCTGCGACAATATAAATACCTTTATGTATGTGAAACAGTTATAATCTTTGAAAAAATCATGTTAACCACAAATGTGCCTGAGATTATAGATGTGAACACGGGTGAAGTAAAAACCGGGGATAATTTGATGGTGTTGCAATCAAATGGCATTGGCTCATGTGTGGTTGTCGTTTTATTTGTTCCGATGCACCATGTTGGCGGACTTGCCCATGTGATGTTACCAGGTAAAGCCCCGGAGAATAAAGTTGAACACCGTACGAGATATGCTTATAATGCTATTGAAGAACTGCTTCGTCAATTACATAAAAGAAAAGCAACTCCCAATGAAATGATTGCATGCCTGGTAGGTGGAGGAAATGTTCTGCAACGAGAAGATGACACCATTTGTAAGGAAAACCTGGCATCTGTTGAACATATTCTTATTGAAAAAGGAATTCGTGTTCATGCAAAAGCTACCGGCGGAATTTTGAGAAGAACTGTATTGTTGGATATTGGCCGGGAAATCGTTACTTTCACTGAAGGTGATTCCAACCGAATATCCTTATATGTAAAACCAAATACAAGCTAATAAAATAAAAATGAGTGTTAGAAATTTAATTGAAGAAAATCGAAAGCTTCGAGAAAAACAAGATGAACTTGAAAAAGCAAAAGTCCGGGCAAAACAATCAGAAATTGAATTACAAAAAGCAAATCAACAACTTCAGAAAAAAAATGAACAACTAAACGCACTTAATCAGCAATTAATGGCTGGTGAACAGCAATTGCGGGCATCAACCCAACAAATGAAAGAAAGTGAGTTGAAATTCCGGACAACCGTTGAAAGCATCAGTGACGGGTTTTTCATTTTGGAAGGCAACGATTTAATTATTAGCTATTTTAACCATGCTGCGGAAAAGCTCTTAAATAAAAATGCAGATGAGGTCCTGCAAAAACCGATTTTTGAAGCATTCCCCGAAGCAGTTGGATCCATATTCGAAGAAAAATACAGAAAAGCATTTAGTGAAAAAGGTTCCCTTCAGTTTGAAACCTATTTTGGTGTTGAACCTTTTATCAACTGGTATGAGGTCCGTGTTTACCCCGGAAAAGACAAGATATCTGTCTTTTTTCAGGTGATTTCAGAAAGAAAACTGGCAGAAGAGCAGTTAAATGCGGCTTACCAGCAACTTGCAGCAGGTGAACAACAATTAAAGGCAGCCAACCAACAGTTAATTGTCAATGAGGAGAAGTTAAAGAAATTAAACAAAGAACTGACCTCGAGTGAATATCTTTTAAATGAGGTAGGTAAAATTGCCAAAGTGGGTGGCTGGGAAATGGATTTGACCAAAGGAGGCAAAGCTACATGGACAAAAGGAATATATGATATAGTTGAACTTGCGTATGACCAACCTGTCCCGGGTTTTGATGAACATGTTTCCTGGTATCTCCCTGAATACCAGAATTTGGTCAAAGAGAGTATGAATAAACTCGTGAGAGAACACCAACCCATACAATTTGAAGCTAAACTGAAAACAGGTAAAAAAAATATTAAGTGGGCCAGGGCTATTGGTGAAGCTGTCATTGAAAACGGGAAATGCACAAAATTAAGAGGAACATTTCAGGATATCACGGAACAAAAAGAAAGAGATGAGACCCTCAGGGAAAATAAGCGGTTTATTGATGCCGTAGCAAATACCACACCGGCATTGATTTACATTTATGATTTACAGCAACGTAAAAATATTTGGGTAAATGATATCCACCAGGCTTTTTTCGAGGATATCAACGTCAAAAATGACTTGAATTATGAGAGTGTTATGGACATTGTTCATCCCGATGATTTTCAAAAATTGCTTTTAAAAGTAAACAAACTTGCAGAAAATTCTGATATCAAACAAATTGAACAGGAAATCAGATTATTGAAGGACACACGATGGATATGGATGAATATACTCGTATCACCCTTTAAATATAATAACAAAGGCGAACTGATACAAACCATCGGGGCACTATTTGATATTCAGGATAAAAAAACCGCCATAGAAAATCTCAAGGCAGCAAATCAACAACTTGCCGCCAGCGAACAGCAGCTCCGGGCTTCAAATCAGCAGCTAAGTGCCAGTGAACAACAACTAAAGGCATTAAACAGGCAGTTGGAAATTAGTGAGAAACGATACCGTGCGGTATTCGAAAATACAGGGGCAGCTACCTGTATTATTGAAAAAGACGGTACCATCTCACTGGCCAACTCACAGTTTGTAAATCTGGCCGGATACCAATTAGAAGAAATTCAAGGCAAAAAAACGTGGATTGAATTTGTGGTGAAAGAAGACCTTCAGCGCATGCGCAAACAGCATGAATTACGACGAAAAGAAAAAAAGAAGGCTTTAAATGAATATGAGTTTAAGTTTGTTGATCGGCAAAAAAATATAAAAGACATTCATTTATTTATTGATCTTATACCCGGAACAGAAAAAAGTGTTGCTTCCCTGCTGGATATCACAGATCGCAGGCAATCGGAATTAACCCGAAAAGAAAATGAAGAAAGATTAAACCAGGCTCAAAAAATTGGTAAAATCGGAAGCTACGAAACAGATTTAACAACCGGATACTGGGAAGGATCAAAGGAATTTTGCAGTATTTTCGGATTTGAGTACGGCCAAAAATATTTACAAGATGATTTTGTAGAAATTGTTCACCCAAAAGACCGGGATGATGTACTACAATATTTTCAGCAGTGCCTGGAAAACAAAACTGATTTCAATTTTGAATACAGGGCAGTAAACCGCTCCACCGGAAAAGTGATATACGTTAAATCAACAAGTAAGATTTATTATGATTCCAACGATCAGCCATTAAAATTATTTGGAACCAAGCAGGATATTACGGAAAGGAAAAAAGTTGAACATGAACTTGTGATTGCCAAGGAAAAGGCCGAAGAAGCTGACAGGCTCAAATCAGCATTTCTGGCCAACATGAGTCATGAAATACGTACACCAATGAGCGGGATCATGGGATTTACCGAATTGTTAAAGCAACCGAATCTGAGTGGTGATAAGCAGCAGAAATATATTGATATCATCAGTAAAAGTGGTGAAAGAATGCTAAATACCATCAATGATATCATTGAAATTTCAAAAATTGAAACCGGGCAGGTGGAGGTTTCACCCTCCGAAATAAATGTAAATGAAATGCTCGATTATTATTACCACTTTTTCAAGCCCGAAGCCACGAAAAAAGGATTGAATTTTCAGTATCAGCGATCACTATCCGCTGATGAAGCAAATATCATCTCCGACAAAACCATGCTTGATTCCATTTTAACCAACCTTATAAAAAATGCCATCAAATACACTGCCGAAGGCACGATAGAATTTGGATGTAAACGAAACAACGGCGAACTGAAGTTTTACATCAGGGATACCGGAATAGGTATCAAAAAAGAATATTACAAAGCAATATTTGAACGTTTTATCCAGGCCGACATTGAAGATAAAAATGCGTATGAAGGTTCAGGCCTGGGCCTGTCAATTGTGAAGTCGTATGTTGATTACCTTAAGGGAAGCATTTGGGTTGATTCGGAATTTGGAAAGGGTTCGGTATTCCATTTTACCATCCCCCTGAAACCAGCAAACGAAAAAAACAGCATAGAGCAATGTTCCACGCATCAAATCAGCGCTTACAGTAAAAACAAATGGAAAGTGCTGGTTGCTGAAGATGACGAAACCAGCGCAATGCACATAACCGCTCTCCTCGAAGAAATTGCCCGTGAAGTGATCTTTGCCAGAACAGGCACGGAGGCTGTTGAATGTTGTAAAAATCATGATGACATTGACCTGGTATTGATGGATATTAAAATGCCTGAAATGAATGGTTATGAGGCCGCTAAAAAGATCAAAGAAAGGTATCCTGCATTACCCATTATTGCACAAACTGCTTTTGCCCTTACCGGTGATCGCGAAAAAGCCTTCGCTGCCGGTTGTGATGGATATATAACAAAACCAATTAGGCAAAAAGACCTTCAGAATGCAATATATCAGGTAATGAATAATTAAATGCAATTATCATTTTGAAATCCGCCGGTTGATGTTAATAAAGACCCAAAATGGAGTGCTATTTCGTATAGCTCATATCGTTCAATGTAGGTCTTCATTACTTTTCTTGTTTAATTTACGCGGTTTTCTGCCGTTGATACAGCCGTAAGTTAAAAGCCTGACGATTTTTGTTTATTTTTGCCGTTTAATTATCCAACAAATGAAACAGCATACAGATTTCCTTGTTATCGGATCCGGCCTGGCAGGATTAAGTTTTGCCCTTAAAGTTGCAAAACATGGCAAAGTAATAGTACTCACTAAAGCTGAAATGCCTGAAACGAACACCAGCTATGCACAGGGAGGTATTGCAGCCGTTACATACGATCCTGACAACTACGAAAAACATGTGGAGGATACCCTCGTTGCGGGTGATGGACTTTGTGACAAAGATGTTGCAGAAATGGTAGTAAAAGAAGCACCCGGACAGATAAACCATTTGATTGAATGGGGCACACATTTTGACAAAAACGAGTCTGGAAAATTTGATCTTGCAAAGGAAGGCGGACACTCCGAACATCGTATTCTTCATTATAAGGACAAAACCGGCTTTGAGATCCAGCGTGCATTGATCCATGCAGTCATGCAAAATGAAAATATCCAGGTTCTGGAACATCATTTTGCGGTAGACCTGATTACACAGCACCACCTGGGGAACCTGGTAAAAAGATACCACACGGATATAGAATGTTACGGAGCATATGCATTCGACCTGAAAACGAAACATGTATTAACTATTCTTGCAAAATCCACACTGATTGCCACTGGTGGCATTGGAAATCTGTACCATGTTACAACAAATCCCATCATTGCCACTGGTGACGGAATTGCCATGGTCTACCGGGCCAAGGGAATTATCGACAACATGGAATTTGTGCAGTTCCATCCTACATCGTTGTACAATCCAAACGAACGACCTTCTTTTTTAATTACAGAAGCGTTGAGGGGACACGGGGCAATTTTAAAAAATACAAAGGATGACGAATTTATGTTAAAATACGATAGCAGGGGTTCTCTTGCCCCGCGCGACATAGTGGCCAGGGCTATTGATACTGAGATGAAGACTTCCGGAAGTGAATTTGTTTACCTTGATGCAACCCACCTGGAAACAGAAGGATTAAAAAGCCATTTTCCGAATATCTATAAAAAATGCCTGACCCTGGGAATTGATCTAACCAGGGATAAAATTCCTGTTGTTCCGGCAGCGCATTATGTTTGTGGCGGAATAAAAGTGGATATGAATAGCAAAACCTGGATTAACCGGCTTTATGCCGCCGGTGAAGCTTCATCCACAGGATTGCACGGCGCCAACCGGCTGGCAAGTAATTCATTGCTGGAAGCTATTGTTTATGCAGACAAAGCCGCCAGTGAGGTAATTAAAAACTTTGCATCCGCTGAAATTCCGGATAATATTCCGGACTGGAACGAAACAGGTACCACGCATCCCGAAGAAATGGTACTGATAACACAGAACTATAAAGAACTACAACAGATTTTTAGTTATTATGTAGGAATCGTGCGCTCCAATTTACGTCTTAAACGTGCAATGGACCGGTTGGAAATTATTTTCCGGGAAACCGAAGATTTGTACAAAAAATCAAAGTTGTCACAAGAATTGTGTGAATTACGTAACTTAATCAATGTAGGCTATCTGGTCATCAAAATGGCGCAGCAGCGCAGTGAAAGTCGCGGTTTACATTACAATGTTGATTACCCAAAAAGAAGTGTTTTTAATGACCCGCATACGTAGCTTCCACCTCATCTAACAAATTATATATTTCCGCGATATCCATGGTGGTTACCAATTTCAATCGCATCTCCCTGAAATTAGGTAATCCTTTGAAATAGTTGGAAAAATGCCTCCGCATTTCATAGATCCCTACACGGTCACCTTTTATCTCTAAAGACTTTTGAAAATGGTCCCTGGCCAGGGCCACTTTTTCAGGTAACGTGGGTTCATCAGTTTTTATACCGTTTACCAGGTATTCTTTAATATCTCTGAATATCCATGGTTTGCCAACTGTTGCACGACCAATCATAATGCCATCCACTCCATACCGTTTAAAATGATCCGATGCCTTTTCAGGATTATCAATATCCCCGTTTCCAATCACCGGGATTTGCATTCGCGGATTGTTTTTTACTTCCCCGATGAGTGTCCAATCGGCTTGCCCGCGGTACATCTGTGCACGGGTACGCCCATGAATGGTAATCGCTGAAATGCCCACATCCTGCAATCGTTCTGCCGTATCAACAATGAATTTGGTTTCGTCGTCCCATCCCAGGCGTGTTTTAACAGTAACCGGCGTTTTCACAGCATTGACAATTTCTTTAGCCATTTCAACCATCAGGGGAACATTTTTTAGCATACCTGATCCGGCGCCACGGTTTGCAATTTTTTTAACCGGACAACCAAAGTTAATGTCAATGACATCCGGGTGCGCCTGTTCAACAATCCTGGCCGCTTCTACCATCGATTCAAGAATGTGACCATAAATTTGAATACCTACCGGTCGTTCAAAATCATTTATCTTTAACTTATCAAAAGTTTTGGGAATATCACGGATCAGGGCCTCCGAAGCCACAAACTCCGTATAAACCATATCAACTCCAAATTTTTTGCATATGTACCGAAAAGAAGGATCGGTTACATCTTCCATCGGCGCCAGAAACAGCGGCTTTTCTCCCAAATCAATTGCTCCAATCTTCACAGTTCAATTTTTCAGCAAATATAATGAATATGAGACAGCCGTAATCACATATTCATTGCCAGGTGTTTTTACAAATTTTGGAGCTACTGCCCGTTGTCAGCATAAATTTGGTGATGCCCTCGGGATTCAGCCCGGAAGCAATTGGTAATATTCAACTCATCGGCTTCAAGATTCAGTCTTCGTTTGTTTCAGGAGCACTATCCGGATATGAAGATAATTACGAATCCGGAATATCAGCTACCTGGAATTCAATGACGTTGTTTTACCCTTTTAATAACTGGAATTGGGGTATATGGCCTTCGTTAAGATACACTTTTAAATCAGGAAATTCCATACATGTGTTGTACAGGTATGACATGTTCATTCTTGAAGGTACTCATCGTTTATCAGGCAGCACAGGAAACTATTTGATAACAATTACAACCTTATTATGAATCAGATGAAACAGACCTCCGACAAATCGGAGCAATTTATCCGCCAATTGCCGGGCAAGTTGTCTGAGATAATTAC
>CAZAMT010000205.1:6115-7410 GCA_964486145.1 uncultured Bacteroidales bacterium | reverse complement strand
CTAAACGCAAAAAAATGTAGACAAATCTCACCGTTTATTCCTAAATATTCCACATTAACTATACCACGTAAATTACCTGGTTAACCCCTCATAAGCATTCATAAGCATTGATATACAAGGTCAGGCGTAGGATCGGATTAGATATAAAAGATGCTTGGTATGTAGCTTGCACTTGCAATAATAAGTGGTTGCCGTTTATCAAACGGATGAATCAGCCAAATGAAAGAAAATACCAATTGAAATTACTGGTGTTTAATAAACTAAAAACGAACAGACCATGTCTGAGATAATATTCCGAAGTTCTTGGAAAAGCACACGCAATCTACCTCGTATTAATTTCGGGAATTGTAAAATAAAAAGTGTTCATTCTCAGATATTGTCCCAAAATTTTAAACAGATATGAAAAGCTTATTGATTCCTATTGAATTTGCCGATAATATGGAAAAAACGGTAATGTACGGTGCAAATCTCGCCCGCGATCTTAATTTGTCTTTGTTACTAATTCATGTCATTGACGTTCAAGTGGCGGGACCTGATGTACCTAATGTAAGTACAGGGTACAATTATACCCCTCAGGTAACCGTTGAGGTGCTGAAAGAACGTGAGGAAGCAGCCAGAGAAATGTTAAATAACCATGTTGAAATGATTAATTCAAATGTTGTCAATCCTCCCCCGGTATACCAGGAAATATTAAATGGAACCAACACCGACAAAATTGTAGATCGATCGGACATGGATGATGTGAAAATGATCCTGGTTCAGAAAGAGGAAGAACATTCAGCACTCCTCGAAAATACGGACGAAAAAGTTGCATCGCGTGCGCGTTGTCCCGTGTGGATTATACCTTCTGAAATGGAATATACACCCATAAAAGAAATCGTGTATGCAACCGATTACAAGAAAGAAGATATTGATACCCTAAAGAAGTTGAGCCACATTGCTGCACGACATGACTCCCACATTACATCAGTTCATATCTTAAATGATAAAGAATTTGATGAACGTTTGCGGCAAGAAGGATTCAATGAAACAATTACTGAAAAGGTTGGTTATAACGACATAACAGTAACATCTATTTCAAACGGTGATGATCAGGATGACCTTGTGAATCAACTGGATGAATTTGCTCACGCCAACAAGGCAAATGTTATTGTTATATTGAAAGAAAACAGGAACTTTTTTGAGAAAATATTCAGCAAAAGTGCTACCAAAAAATTGATTAAAAAAACCAACCTTCCCGTATTGGTATATCATGACTAAATTTGAATATAATGACAAAAATAATCAGATTAAAA
>CAZAMT010000205.1:0-6015 GCA_964486145.1 uncultured Bacteroidales bacterium | reverse complement strand
ATTAAAACAATTAATGAAAAAACCTTGTTGTAGAACTAAAGAAATAAATGGAATTGTTCATTTGAATTTTTAAAGCAGGAACCAATTCCTGCCCAGAGGAGGAATTAAACAAAATACATAACTCGCTTTCAAGCCGGCACCCTGTTTTTTGTAAAAATGTAAAAATGTTCAATGATGTAAATATCATAAGGTTAAATCAATATTTTATAACATGGCCAGCGAAAAAGAACAAAAAAAAATATACGAAACAGAAAATCAGGAGTGGATAGATTCATTAAAGTATGTGATTGAAAATGAAGAACCCGAACGAGTTCAGGAATTATTGAGCCTGTTGCAGGCCACCGCTCAAAAAAACGGGATTACTTTCACCTATTGCGGAAACACACCATACATCAACACCATTCCGGCCAAAACGGAAGAACCATTCCCGGGAAACAGGGAAATTGAGCGTAAAATAAAAAGCATTATCCGATGGAATGCCATGGCGATGGTAGTAAGAGCCAACAAGGAAATTGATGGTATTGGCGGGCACATTTCAACCTATGCATCGAGCGCCACGCTCTATGAAGTGGGCTTTAATCACTTTTTCCGTGGCTACGATAACGGAAAGCCAGATCTTATTTATTTCCAGGGACATGCTTCGCCAGGTATGTATGCACGATCATTTCTCGAAGGCCAGTTGAATGAAAAAGATCTGGAAAACTTCCGTCAGGAACTTCATAAGAAAGGTGGACTTTCGTCATACCCTCATCCACGTCTGATGCCTGACTACTGGCAATTCCCAACCGTCTCCATGGGCCTCTCGCCACTGATGGCCATTTACCAGGCCCGGTTTAACAGATACATGGAAGATAACGGTTTGATTGAAGAATCGGATCAAAAAGTGTGGGCTTTTCTTGGTGACGGTGAAATGGATGAACCCGAATCAATGGGTGCGTTAACGCTGGCATCAAGGGAAGAACTGGATAACCTGATTTTTGTAATCAATTGTAACCTGCAGCGATTGGATGGTCCGGTTCGGGGAAACGGTTCGGTCATTCAGGAACTCGAATCTGCTTTTAAAGGTGCTGGATGGAATGTCATTAAAGTCGTGTTGGGCCAGGATTGGGATCCACTCCTGGAGAAAGATAACGATGGTCTTCTTGCCAAGCGCCTGGGAGAAGTAGTGGACGGACAGCGCCAAAAATATTCCATTGCAGATGGTGATTTTATTCGAAAGGATTTCTTTGGCAAATATGATCAACTTCTGAAAATGGTTGAAAACTATTCCGATGAACAACTTGCCAAATTGCGCAGGGGAGGACACGATCCGGTTAAAGTTTACAACGCCTATAAAAAAGCTGTCAACCACAGCGGTGAGCCAACGGTAATTCTTGCTCAAACCATCAAAGGATACGGACTCGGGGAAGCCGGGGAAGGAAGAAACATTACTCATCAGCAAAAAAAATTAAACGAGGAAGAATTACGGCATTTTAGAGGCAGATTTGGTATTCCGATATCGGATGATGACCTGTCAAAAGCTCCTTTTTACAAGCCTGCGGATGATACCGGGGAGATGAAATATTTGCAGGAACGAAGAAAAAAACTGGGCGGATTTTTGCCGAAAAGAAAACACCAGGCTAAAGCAATAAATGAGCCAGACAAAAAAATCTATGATGAATTCTTAAAAGGTTCAGGCGATAGAAAAGTAGCTACAACCATGGTCATAGTGCAGATGATGTCAAAACTACTGAAAGATAAAAATGTAAAAGACCTTATTATTCCCATCGTTCCCGATGAATCACGAACATTTGGAATGGATGCCCTCTTCCGTCAGGCAGGCATTTACGCGCACACCGGTCAGCTTTACGAACCCGTGGATAAAGAAAGCCTGTTGTACTATAAAGAAGCCAAAGACGGAGCCATTCTTGAAGAAGGAATATCAGAAGCAGGCTCCATGTCGTCATTCATCGCATCCGGAACCTCCTATTCATCGCATGGCATTTACACCATTCCATTCTTTATCTTTTATTCCATGTTCGGTTTTCAACGCATTGGTGACTTTATATGGGCTGCTGCTGATGCACGCGCAAGGGGATTTCTAATAGGTGGTACATCCGGCAGAACGACCCTGCCCGGCGAGGGTTTGCAGCACCAGGATGGTCACAGCCATCACCTCGCCATGTCGGTTCCATCCTGCAAAGCCTATGATCCGGCATTTGCTTACGAACTGGCTGTTATTGTAAAAGCCGGCATCAAAAAAATGTTTATTGATCAAGAGGACGTTTTTTACTATATCACTGTAATGAACGAAAAATATGAAATGCCGCCAATACCAGCTAACGCGGAAGAAGGTATATTGAAAGGTATGTATCTGTATTCATCACCTTCCAAAAAGAATGACAAGCACGTTCAGTTGCTGGGAAGCGGGACCATCCTGAACGAGGCATTAAAAGCTTCGGAGATTCTGGAGAAGAAGTTCAATGTATCATCCAGCGTTTGGAGCGTAACCAGTTATAAGGAATTGTATGATAATGCAAGAGACACGGAAAGAATAAACCGCCTGGAAGTGAATAAAAAAGATAAACCCAACTACATCCAGCAAGTTACAAGCAACGAGAAAGGCCCCTTCATTGCTGCCAGTGATTACCTGAAAACACTTCCACTTTCCATAAGTAAATGGTTCCCTGGCAGGTTGACTGCCCTTGGTACCGATGGTTTTGGGAAAAGCGATGGAAGAGAAATGCTTCGTGATCATTTTGAAGTAGACGCTAAACACATTGCATTTACGGCCATGCATACTTTATATGAAGAAGGGAAAATAAAAAAAGAAGAACTTAAAAAGGCAATGAAAGAACTCAACATTGATGGCAGTAAAGCCAATCCGGCCATGTTCTAAATGATTGAAATGCACGGTACCCGGGACAATAGACAACCTTTAAAAACAAAGAGTTATGAAAAAAGAAATAAAAATACCGGACATTGCAGAGAATGTTGAATCAGGTGTTATTAGCGGTATACTTGTCTCAGAAGGAGATACAATTGAAGAAGAACAGCCCGTGGTTGAGGTGGAAACCGACAAAGCAACAACCGATATTCCATCGCCATTTGCCGGTAAAGTAGCACAAATTAAGGTGAAGGAAGGAGATGAAGTCGGTGTAGGTGAAGTCATTATGATCATAGAAACAGATGAGGGTGATGATAAAGAAGAAGAGAAAGAAGAAAAATCGCAGTTAAAAGGTAAAAAAAAGGAAAAAACCAAGGAAGATGAGGAGGAACCAGAGGAAGAAATTGACAAAAAAGAAAAAGAAGATCAAGCTGATGAACAAGAAGATGAAAAAGTAGAAGAAAAAGAAGAAATAGAAACATCGGATAAAAAAGAACCTGCTGAGAAAAGAGAAAAAGAAGTTCCAGCTTCACCTTCAGTAAGAAGGCTTGCAAGGGAAATCGGGGTAGATATTTACCAGGTCGAAGGTACCGGGCCGGGGAACAGGATAACAACCGAAGATGTGAAAGCATTTGCCAAATCAAAAATATCAAAAGATGGCGGATCCGTTCCAACAACAGGAAAAATTGAATTACCCGATTTTTCAAAATGGGGCGAAGTTGAGAGACAGTCATTAAGCCGCATCAGGCAAATAACAGGTGAAAACACAACCAATTCATGGCAATCGATACCGCATGTTACACAATTTGATGAAGCTGATGTAACGGTACTTGAAGAATTTAGAAGTAAATATGCCAAACCGGTTGAAAAAGCAGGAGGAAAATTAACTGTAACAGCCATCCTGTTAAAAATTTCCAATATGGCATTAAAACAATTTCCAAGGTTTAATGCCAGTCTTGATATGCAAAACAAAGAAATAGTCCTGAAAAAATATTTCAATATTGGCATCGCTGTTGACACAGAACAGGGACTACTGGTGCCCGTTATCCGTGATGTGGATAAAAAAACATTAACGGAACTGTCTGTTGAACTTACGGACATAGCGAAACGGGCCAGAGATAAAAAAATAAACCCTGATGAGTTGCAAGGAGGAAATTTTACAATATCCAACCTTGGAGGAATCGGAGGAACAGGATTTACTCCGGTAATTTTTCCTCCACAGGCAGCCATTCTGGGAGTATCACGAGCCAAAATGCAACCGATTTGGAAAGACGGCAACTGGGAACCCCGAAAAATCCTTCCATTGTCGCTGTCATATGATCATCGGTTAATTGATGGCGCCGATGGAGCACGATTTTTACGATGGTTGTGTGAAAGTCTCGAAAATCCCTTATCAGCTCTATTGTAAAAATCAGAACCTATGAGTAAAAAACAAAATAAAAAAGAACATCAATTAATTATTGTTGGCGCAGGTCCGGGCGGTTACCATGCCGCATTTCTGGCAGCCGATTTAGGAATGGATGTTACACTTGTTGACCCCGAAATCAATCCCGGGGGAGTATGCCTGTACCGTGGATGCATCCCCTCAAAAGCATTATTGCACCTGGCCAAAATCAGATCGGAAACCGAAGAAGCCGGGCAATGGGGTATGAAATTTAACAAACCCAGCATTGATATTGATAAAGTAAGAGAATGGAAAGATACCGTGGTTAAAAAACTTACCGGTGGTTTGGGCCAACTTGCCAAATCACGAAATGTAAATTATGTGCGCGGCAAAGCATCATTTATTGACTCCAACGAGTTGGAAATTTCCCCTCAGAAAGGAGAAAAGTATATCGTTCAATTTAAAAATGCAATTGTTGCTACCGGTGCCTCTCCAGTTTCGCTGCCTGACGTAGATATGTCTTCAGATCTTGTCATGAACTCCGAACAGGCATTGAATCTGCCGGATGTTCCAAAATCGTTGCTGGTTATCGGAGGAGGTTACATCGGACTGGAAATGAGCAGCGTTTATAAAGCATTGGGCAGTAAAGTAACCATCGCGGAAATGACTTCTGATTTCCTGCCGGGAATTGACCGTGAACTTGTAAAAACATTCAAGAAAATCAATACTAACCTTTTTGAAGAAATCTTTTTCGATACAAAAGTCGAAGAGTTGAAAAAAGAAGGTAATAAGTTAAAAGCTGCACTTACCCCCCGTGAAGGTAAAAAAGTAACAAAATCATTCGATAAAGTGCTTGTTTCAATCGGGCAAAAACCCAACACCAAAAACATCGGGTTGAAAAATACCGGAATTGAAACCGATGAAAAAGGATTTATTAAAGTTGATGAACAGCAGCGTACGAACGAAAAAAACATTTTTGCCATAGGAGATGTGGTTGGAGGTATGATGCTGGCGCATAAAGCAAGTTATGAGGGAAAAGTGGCTGTGGAAGCCATTGATGGCAAAAAAACAAAATTCGATGCACGGGCGGTGCCGGCTGTAGTTTATACGCATCCTGAAATTGCTTACACCGGGATAAGTGAGGATACCGCGAAAGAATCTAATAAGAAAATCAATGTTACAAAATTTCCCTGGTCAGCATCAGGGAGGGCATTGACCATGGGAGCCGATGGACTGACAAAACTAATGTTTGAGAAAGACAGCGATATACTTTTGGGTGCCGCTGTGGTAGGAGATAATGCTGGTGAATTGATTGCCGAATTAACGCATGCAGTTGAGATGGCTTCAAACGCGCTGGATCTTTCACTAACCATCCATCCGCACCCGACCCTTTCTGAAACCATAATGGAAGCAGCAGAAATGATTTACGGACATGCAACCCATATTCACAAACGAAAAAGAACCAAAAAGAAATAATAATTTAAGCATTTTGTTGTTCTTAAACATGACTGTATTTCTGAAGGTTATATTCAGATATTACTGCTTGTGAAAAAATATTGCTTTCATAAGAATTTAAAAATTATTATCTTTTGGGATACAATTATTTAATCTGCCATATTCATAAGTTATAATATTAATTTATGATACAGCAGAGCTTGTGCCGCCAAAGGCTGCATTAGCCCGATTTAGTTACACTTTCTTTTCACAGAAAAGGTAGTGTAACTTAATCGTAAACAGTTGATTGTAAATAATTTATGAACCGAGG
>CAZAMT010000204.1:0-7416 GCA_964486145.1 uncultured Bacteroidales bacterium | reverse complement strand
CCGCCGCAACCCAAAAACAAATTCGGACCACAATCACAAAATCTGGCATCCATCATCCGCGGATATAAAACAGGGGTTACAAAATATGCACGGAACCACAATATAGATTTCGCCTGGCAATCCCGTTTCCATGACCACATTATCCGAAATGAAATGGAATATCAACGAATAAAAAATTACATCATTAATAATCCCAAAAACTGGAATGATGATTCATTAAACACGTAATGTACAGACGCTATGAATCGCGTCTCAATAATAAGAAAACCATGACAAATAATTTACTCATAAATAATTTTAAACACCTCACCACCACACCAGAAAACGTAGGGCAGCTATAAAACTGGTGCTGGAAATGGCAGTACAGGGAAAACTCACCACATGGCGGATGATAGTGAAATAGCTCCGAAACCTCCAACAATTTCATACCGCAAAAACGTTGTATCACAGAAAGTCATAAGAAAAATAAGGTGTAATTAACATGTATTTTTGGTCGCTTCACAACAACATAAAAGTTCGGAAAATGTAGCGCAATGATAAACAGATTAATGAGTTTATTATTTAATGGACATTCAACTGGTAAAAGTAAGTTTAACCAGCATAGTTATCTTAATTAAGCGCAGGATTTTCGGGGAAATTTTTCCATAAGCGGTATTTTTTTCCAACATGATTTAACATATCATACCATAATGAATTCGTTTTTTCATCCATGATATCCTTTGCATTGATATTAGACACAACCCATGAATTTCGTTCAAGTTCTCCTTCAAGTTGATTGGCCATCCAGCCCGAGTAACCAAGAAAAAAGCGGATTTGCTGCGATTTAATCATCCCAATCTGAATCATTTCTTTCACTGTTTCAAAATCACCGCCCCAGTAAATGTCGGGCATCACTTCCACGCTATTCGGAATGGCATCACCCAAAGAATGAATGTAATGCAGTGTATTGGTACTTACCGGACCACCAATGGACACATTTGATTCAATTTGTGGAAAATCTTTTACAACTTCACTTACATTCATATTTACCTTTTTGTTAAGAACAAACCCCACAGCACCTTCTGGTGAGTGTTCTGTTAACAAAACAATTGAACGCTTAAAATATGAATCAATCAGGAATGGCTCGCTAATCAGTGCTTTCCCTCTGGCTGGGATGGTGTACTTTTCGTCTACCTTGAAAAAATCAAAATCTAGTTCCATGAGTTCCGAAGTTTTATTTAACGCCCTGTCATCTAAACAAAAAATAACAAAAACTGTTCCTTACGGCTTGTTTTTGAGAAGTATAAATATAAATATTTGTATGTTTACATTTTTATTGAACACGGTGGATAACTGTTTTTGATGGTATGTCCATTTATAGATATAAAATTAAGCAGAATTCCATACAATTCAAAAAAATAACGTGAATGTAAATGATCTGCCGGCAACTTAAAATTTTATAATGACAAAAGAACAACCTTCCCTTTTCACCGCATTTATACCTATCCTGTTTCTGATTTTATTTTTAACGCTCAACGTATTGTTTTTTGGAGATGCAACCCTTGATGGCTCCAACCAGATTGCATTGTTGCTGGCATCAACCGTAGCCGCGATAATTGCAATCCGTCAGGGACAAACATGGAAGCAGGTACGCCAAAGCATCGTGAAAAGCATTAGTACATCCATGCCCGCCATGCTCATTTTATTATTGATTGGGTCTCTTGCAGGTACATGGCTTATAAGCGGCGTGGTTCCTGCAATGATCTATTACGGTTTAAAAATAATCCATCCTTCCGTATTTCTTTTTACGGCAGTGGTAGTTAGTGGGATAGTATCACTGGTAACGGGCAGTTCGTGGTCAACCATTGCTACTATCGGTGTAGCACTATTGGGAATCGGTAAAGCAATGGGCATAAATGAAGCTATGATTGCCGGCGCGATCATTTCCGGAGCATATTTTGGTGATAAAATGTCGCCTCTGTCAGACACTACAAACCTGGCACCTGCTATGACGGGAACTGATCTTTTTACACACATCAAATACATGCTAATCACTACCGTACCTGCTATTTCAATCGCACTAATTATTTTCCTGATCATTGGATTAACTTACGATTTTGGTGATGTCAATCTTGATATAGAGAAGGTTTCAATGGCCATACAAAGTGAATTTAATATTACTCCCTGGCTTTTTTTGGTGCCTGTCATCCTATTCATCATAATCATAAAAAAAATGTCTCCGCTTCCCGCCTTGCTTATTGGAACACTGCTTGGTGCCGTTTTCGCCATTATTTTTCAGCCCGCCACATTAAAATACATTGCTGGTGAGGCAACTGTTTTTTGGAAAGCCGCATACATTTCATCCATGAAAGCCATGTACGGAAGCATTGACATTCCGAGTTCCAATCCCATAGTGGATGAGTTGTTTTCTACCGGTGGTATGGCCGGTATGCTGAATACCATCTGGTTAATTATATCGGCAATGATTTTTGGTGGGGTTATGGAAGCTGCCGGACTGTTGAAACGCATTTCAGCAGCCATTATCGGCATGGCGAAGTCAACAGGTTCGCTAATTGGTTCCACTTTAACTACATGTATCTTTTTCAACATTACCGCATCCGACCAGTATATTTCTATTGTTGTTCCCGGCCGTATGTACGCGCCAACTTTCAGAGAACGTGGTCTGAAACCAGAAGTGCTCAGCCGCACCCTGGAAGACGGAGGTACGGTTACTTCGGTGCTTATTCCCTGGAACACGGGGGGAGCCACCCAGGCAAGGGTCCTTGGAGTATCAACATGGGCATACCTGCCTTATTGTTTCTTTAATATCCTCAGCCCGTTGGTCTCATTAACCATTGGTTTTTTAAATTACAAGATCCGTCGCTACAAAACCGGTGAACCCGAAGTGCATGGCTTAACTGAGGATGAACGAAGGGATTATTAGAATCTGAAGTATTTACATGCTAATGGTTTTCGATTCCAAGCGGGTGAAACATCAAAATCACAGCATATCCATAGATAATTGCACCCCTGAATGTATGCAATCGTTCAATTCCCGGTACATTTTATCAAAGTTGTAAAATCAAATTTACTATTTTTGCGCCCAAATTAAACTTAACATATTATGAAGGCATATGTATTTCCCGGTCAGGGAGCACAATTTGTTGGAATGGGGAAAGACTTGTATGAGAATTCCTCCGAAGCGAAAAAATTATTTGAACGGGCCAATGAAGTTTTGGATTTCCGCATCACCGATTTAATGTTTGACGGCACCGATGAAGATTTGAAGCAAACAAACGTAACACAACCGGCCATTTTTTTACATTCGGTAATTTTATCAAAATCGCTGGGTGGTGACTTTAAACCGGATATGGTTGCCGGCCATTCGCTTGGGGAATTCTCTGCGCTTGTGGCTGCAGGTGCTTTGCCTTTTGAAAATGGGTTGCAACTGGTATCGAAACGTGCACAAGCCATGCAAAAAGCTTGTGAGACCGAACCATCAACCATGGCTGCCATTCTGGGACTCGATGATGAAGTAGTTGAAGAAGTTTGCCAGGGAATTAATGATATCGTAGTACCTGCCAATTATAATTGCCCGGGACAAATTGTCATCTCCGGATCAATGAAGGGCATTGATGAGGCGGTTGAACAATTATCTGCCAAAGGGGCAAAACGCGCATTAAAACTTGCGGTTGGCGGAGCATTTCATTCACCGCTGATGCAACCTGCCCAGGTTGAGCTTGCAAATGCCATCAATGATACGGCTTTTGCAGAACCTGTATGTCCCGTTTACCAGAATGTGGATGCTTCACCGTATACCGACCCTGAATTAATAAAGAAAAACCTGATTGCCCAGTTAACCAACCCTGTACGTTGGACCCAAACCGTAAAAAATATGCTTGCCGATGGTGCAACATCGTTTACGGAAGTTGGTCCGGGAAAAGTATTGCAGGGATTAATTAAAAAGGTTGATCGGAAGGTTGAAACGGTGAGTGCATAAATTTCAAATGTTTGTTTATCACAAACGAGATCGAAAAATAATATCACTTCGGGCTTAAGTACGCAGCATCTTTAATTCATGAATTATTTCTGTTTATCTACTTCCCATTCATGGGTTTAACCTCCTGTGGCGAAGCCAGGATAGAGGGTCATGCCGCCAGCTTCAATCAATGTGATGCCGTTGAAATAATCGGATACATCGGAACAGAACCAAACAACCGCTTTACCAATATCCTCAGGATTATTTGAACGATATGAGTTATTCAGGTAACCGTTTGTGGAAAACTCATGATGTGAGTATAACAACTTGCAAGGCTTTTTAAGTCGCTGTAAATTGGTACATTTTAAATTCAGTCTTCAACAATTACTTTTTGAGACAAAATTTCATTTTCGCCAATTACATTCACAGTGTATAAACCTGCTGGTATTTTATCAAGATTGATTTCCAAATAATTTTCAATTTTTTCTACTGATAACAAACGCTTACCTGTTGCATCGGAGATATGAACTATCAATGGGTTGAAACTGATATTGGAGAGATCCATGTAAAGTTTTTTTTTGGCCGGATTTGGATATATCCTGGTGTATTGATTGTTTAAATGTAACTGGTAATTGGATGTGGAGATTACCTCATTGTAAAGATTCTTCACCTCCTGGTCAGACAACGGTCTGTTAAATATTTTCAGTTCATCGATGGTGCCGTCAAAAAATTGTTCAGTTCGATCCCAGTGTCCCTTTCCAAGCCAAAACTCCTGATCAACAACAGCATCCTCAAAAAATTCAGAATCCCTTTGGTCACCAAAGTTATAATCTCTATCAACCAGTTCTTCACCATTCAAATAACCCGTATTATAAGTTTCACCCACTACAACTACAAAATGATGCCATTTATTTTTGGTTATATTAAATCCGGAATCAAAACAAAAGGATGGTAATGTGCAGCCATTGCTCCAAACCGTATAAAAAATCTCCTCTGAGCCGGGGAAAATAGGACTGTGGCCCAATTCAATTATAAGACCCTGATTTGCTGCATCAAAAAAGTCACATTTTTCAGTGGAACCGTAATACAAAAGAGGTGCAATACCATGTTGAAGGGGTATGTTTTCAACTTTAAACCAAACAGAAATTGTACCTACCCCCAATTCTGATAACAGTGAAGGTGGTTTTCCATCTTCACCATTTATTTCGACATATGAATCAACACCATTGAAAGATAATGCTTTGCCTTTTATTCCAGAACTTTGATCAGTTTGAAAGCCTGTTCCATCATTGGAATTGGATGTTTGATCACGAATGATCCCATCGCTAACGTTATCAAAACTCCAATATCCCACGAGTCCTTCCTGAGCGGAGGTAATCGAACTTAAAAAAATAACCCAAACAAAAATAAAACCTGCTGATGATTTCATAATACCTTCTTTTCAGTTTTATTTTTAGACGGTGGTAAACTGAATTCCTTACAACAATGAGAAAGAATCACGTATTTGGTCTAAACAGCCTTCAGGATTTTTTCAAAATCATGAAAAAATACTCCCATTCCTCGGTTAAAAATTTCATGTAGGTAGGTGTACCTTTTGTTGCTGCAAACTTTTTACCTAATCCATGTAAAAAAAATGGTGCTATTTTCTTAATAAGGTTTATCCTGTCATCTGTTGATAATTGCAACGCCTCCAGAACATGAGGTGTAATGGATTCATTATGTACAGGATGAAAAGTTGATCTATCAACGTGCTCATTCAATTCTTTAAGCTTGGACTTATGTCTGAAATCCGTAAAAAGAAACACCCCACCGGGTTTCAGAACACGATTTACCTCATTTATAAATTTATCTATCTCAGCATACCTGTGCGAGGATTCGACATTGATAACAACATCAAAAAATTCATCGCGGAAATCCAGTACCTGGGCATCGCCCCGCAGAAATGTGATATTCTCACCATGGTAAAAAGAATTACAAAAATTGATGGCTTTTTGATTCAAATCAATGCCCGTAGCAGATTTGGGTTTGTAGGTCCTGTTGATATAAGACAGACCTCCTCCTCTCCCACAACCAATTTCCAGAATATCTTTACCAGTAATTTCGGCACCTGATGCAATAAAATCATACAATTGTATGGAATAACGATGTTTCTCATGTTGTTTGGGAAGGTTTAACTTGTAATTTTCTTTTGAAAAACCATAATTCATGAAAATTACCTCTGCATCTCTGTCAACGGCACTTATATACCAATACCAAATCCTAAAAAAAATACTCTTTATTCTTTCTTTCATGCGATGAATATAGAAAGAATAAAACAATTCATATCTTTTTTTTATAATTTTCGATAACGAAGTTGATTTTATCGGCATAAACGGGGTCAAATTCATCCAATTTCTTCAATTGAATAATGAATATTGATACTATACCAAACTTCCATCACACTGAATTGGTTTTAACAGTGCCGGCAGGAGATCGATAGTTTACCCATACCCCGGCCATCACCACTATCAAGCCAATAACATCCGTTATAAGAAGTTTATCTTCAAAGGCCAGCCATGCCATTAACATGGTAACCGGAGGTCCGAAATAAAACAAGCTGGCTACCCTTGTTGTATCCATGCGTTCAATAAGTAACCACATGAGTGCATAGGCCCCCAGTGATACGGCAAAAATGACCCAGAGCATGATATATACAAACTCCATTTCCCATTCGACATAGAGATTTTCCATAAATATTGCCGGAAGCACAAATAAAATAGTTGTAGCGAGGCTTTGATAAAACAAGTCTATATCCAATGAAATCATTTGTGATCCTTTTTTCAAATCCATCCGTCTTTGCATTAAACTTGCAATTGTTATCGCTACAACAGATCCAAGAGGTATCAGGTATCCGAATACCGAACCTGCATCGGAAAAATCAATACGGGCTATCACGGTAATCGCTACACCTGCAAATCCAATGATCAAGCCTACCCACCTTCGCATGGACGTGTCTTCTCCGGTTACCATTCCCGAAAAAGCACCTGTTGTAATGGGTTGAAGAGCAACAATCAGAGCCACAATTCCGGCAGGTACATCATATTGCAGAGCAAGGTGCACACAACCGAGCCATACTCCATGGGCCAGAGCTCCCACTATCATATGGCGAACAGTAACTGACCATCCCAGCCATTGAAAACGTCTGCGTATTAGAAGATACAAAAACAACACTGATGTAAGTGCCAAATACCGCCAGAACAACATGCTAAAGGGCCCTGCGTAGGAAAGCCCGTATTCAGCACCAATGAAACCAGAGTTCCAGAGAAGAATAAACGCGATGGCCAGGAATAATGTTGATCTTTGCATAAAGCGCTATTGATTTCCGGTTACCCATTCTATACAACCTAAAATATTTTCTGCTCGCATTTTACACAACAGGTCAATGACCTGCAAGTTTTTTAGCAACAGATTTTTTACCT
>CAZAMT010000203.1:0-7419 GCA_964486145.1 uncultured Bacteroidales bacterium | reverse complement strand
GGTAAGGTGGCTTTTTAGACCGGACTCATCCTTGATTTACTATACCGGCTTTATTCCCGGCCTGATTCCGCCAATGTCCTTTCTTTCAAAATATGAAAAAAAAACTCCCAATCGCGTTAAAAAAGCCTGCAAATAATATATTTGTAATTCATCAACTACAACAGTATTGAATAAAACGTTCGCTATACTGCTATTATTCATCATCGGTTTATACAGCAATGTTTGCAGTCAAAAAATCAGGTTGTTCCAACCACAACATGAGATCCATTTTCTAAATGATACTTTGCTTTTAAATTCCATACAACCATCGTCCATCAGCTTATCCGGTTATAACAGCATGTTGAAAAATTCCATTGCTCCCAAAACCGGAAATTCATTTTTTACCCGCCATCTAATTGCATTTGAGAACAATCACTTCCGGATAATTGCTAATCCGGTGATTTCAAGTGAATATAAAATAACCAATGAAAACGGCAATACATTATCAGACACTGAACTTGGCTTGCATACCATCCTAACTGCCGGGACAAAACTATCGTTGCAGGCATTGTACACGATTAATTACACCCGTTTCCCGGAATACATCAGTAATAAAATTGATACATTGAAATACATCCCGCATCATGGTTCATTTAGCTCCAGGGATCATAGGTACAAATGGAACAATGCCAAAGCGAATATCCTGTTTCAGCCGTTTGAATTCCTCGATTTACAGGCCGGATTCGGAATCAATAGGTTTGGCAACGGATACCGGTCATTATTTCTTTCCGGGAACGCACATTCCTACCCTTACTTCAGAGCAGACGTTCATGTCTGGAAAATTCATTACAGCTACCTAACCGGTTTATTCAATGATGTCCACAAATACAACCCGCCATTTGAAAGAAAAAACAAATATGCCGCGTTTCACTACCTGCGCTGGGATATCAACAGTCGTTTCCAGGTAAACCTGTTTGAAACGGTAATTTGGGCCCCTGATGACTCAACGATCCGGCGTGGATTTGATATAAATTACCTCAACCCGGTGGTGTTTTTCAGACCCGTGGAATTCTCCACCGGCTCGCCCGACAATGTATTACTTGGAACGGGTATGCGGTTACGACTGTTCGATGAAACTTTTATTTATGGTCAGTTTGCACTGGATGAATTTAACCTTCAATTGGTAAGACAGAGAAACGGTTGGTGGGGAGTAAAATATGGCTATCAGTTAGGGTTGATGATACCAAATCTTTTCCGGATACCCGGGTTGTTTACACGGTTCGAAGTTAATTCCGCCCGCCCTTTTACCTATTCACATTCCTTCACAGCAAAGTCGTATGGCCATTTTGTCCAACCACTGGCACATCCCCTGGGAAGCAATTTTCTGGAATTTCTCAATCAATCCTCCTTTAAAAAAAACCGTTGGAAATTCCATAACCGGTTTTTCCTACAACGGTTCGGCGAACAACAACACAACCAAAATTTCGGTAACGATATTTACATATCAAATAACAACAGGGCAAAGGATTATAACAATACATTGTTTCAGCCCCGGGTTGCTTCCCTTGTATTAAATGATTTTACCGTGAGTTATATCATACAGCCTTTATGGCAGCTTGAATTAACGGGTGGAATTTTTTCCAAATTTCAGCTATCTTCGGGCAAGTCTCCATTCATTTATTTTCATGTAGGATTTCGCACTTCGCTCACCCGGCGGGATTTCTGGGATGGCCGTTATCAATAAAAATTTAGCATGCCCGCGGGATTTGCAACCCACCGCTCTTCAGGATTAGCTATACACCGTTCTTCGGGATTTGCAATCCCGAGCAGCTACTACTCCTTTCCATTCTCGAAATCAATACTTTCCCTTGACAAGCCCAGCTCCTTCTCACTGGTTACATCCCCGAGCGGTTCAACGTGAATAGCTACGTCAAATACATCTTCAATTTCATCCTTCAATGTACCTTCCACCTGGTGGGCCAATGCATGAGCCTCTTTTAAAGTCATACTTCCATCAACCTCCAGGTCCACTGCAATCATGGTACGTTCCCCAATTTTTCGTGCCCTTACACGATGCGGGTTATACACATTGGGTATATTGTCAATAATCTCAAATATTTGATTATAAATGGTAATGTCTTTATTACCATCCATCAGATTAATACTGGTTTCAATGAATATTTGAAACCCAACCTTCAAAATCCATACACTTACAAGCAAAGCCATTATATAATCAAGCACCGGCAATTTTAAAAACAATGTGAAAAATAAACCTGCCAGTACAGAAACGGATACAAGGATATCCGTTTGCATGTTTTTGGCATTCGCCCGAAGCATATAGCTTTTGGTTTTTTTACCAACAAATGAGAGGTATTTTGAGAGGCCCGCTTTCCCGGCAATGGATAACGCGGTTACAACGATAGCAAGGATCGTTGGTATTTCGCTGATTTCATTGTTGATTATCTTACTTACAGTAGAAATAGCAAGTTGTGCACCTGCAAACAACATAATAAATGAGAGTGCCTTTGCTGCAATGGTATCGGCTTTGTCATAGCCATAGGGATACTTTGCTGATGGGGCTTTTTTTAGAAGACGGGATGTGTATAAAGTAATAATGGAAGAAATAATATCTCCTGATGAGTCAATTCCATCGGCAATAACCGCGAGGCTCCCGGATATTATTCCAACGACTATTTTTAATACCGCCAGAATGGCATTACCAACAATGCTGATTAACGATGCTTTAAATATTTGCTTATTCCTGTCAGACAAAACAATGCATTTCAAATAAACAACAATAAACTAACTGACATTACCATCATCCCGGCAATCAAACCGTAAATGGATAGATGTGCTTCACCAAATTCCCTGGCGCCGGGTAACAATTCATCCAATGAGATGAAAACCATGATTCCGGCAACCGAAGCAAACAGCACGCCGAAAAGCACATCATTAAAAAACGGCATCAAAATAAGATATCCGATAATGGCTCCCAATGGTTCAGCTAACCCTGATAGAAAAGACATCTTAAATGCCTTCCGCTTGTTCCCCGTAGCATAATACACAGGTACTGAAACTGCTATCCCTTCCGGAATGTTGTGAATTGCAATGGCCACCGCTATGGCAATACCGAGGCTTGGATCATTCAAAGTAGCCGTGAACGTTGCAAGACCTTCCGGAAAATTATGAATGGCAATGGCCAGAGCCGAAAACATTCCCATCCTCAATAAACGGCTTTTGTCCATTTTATTATTTGGATTTGTTGCCCTCTCTACTCTTTTCAATTCATGAGGATTGCTAAAGGACGGAACCAGATTGTCAATGATTGCAATAAGAAAAATACCTGAAAAAAATGAAATTACCGTTATCCATGAGCCCATCCGCAACCCCATAACCTCAACCAACGATTCGCGGGCTTTGAAAAATATTTCTACAAATGAAACATAAATCATAACACCTGCAGAAAAACCAAGGGCCACCGAAAGAAATTTTGTATTCGTGGTTTTCGAAAAAAAAGCAATGGCACTGCCTATACCTGTTGACAAACCCGCAAACAAAGTGAGCCCAAAAGCAAGTAAAATTCTGTCAAATTCCATATATCGTTACAAATTATGAATTATCATGCAAACATATAATATTTCAGGTAAACTCAAGGCTGATAACAGATATACCAATCCGGCAAAACATTTGTTGCAGGGAAAAATTCATCCATCCTAATCCCGGCCTGAATTTGAACACATAATCTTAGTGAAGCAATGGATCTGTAAATAGATAAACCGGGATGATCAAATATTCCCGATCTTCTTTAATTTCTGAATATCCAGCAGTTTAATTCTTCTTCCATGAAGTTCAATTAATTTATCCTGCTTAAATTCTGACAATAACCGAATAACGGATTCTGTGGCTGTTCCAACAATATTGGCAAGTTCTTCTCGGGTAAGAGATACATTTAAAAATTGATCGTCGTCCATTTCAAACGTGGTTTTCAAGTGGATCAATACCTCAGCCAATCTTTCCCTCACGGTTTTTTGGGCAATATCGGTAATATAATCGTTTGCTTCACCAAGTTCTTTACAGGCAATTTGTAACAATTCCATGGCAAAATTTCCATTGGTTTTTACAAGATGATTGAGCAAGTCACCAGGGACATAACAAATAGAAGCATCTTCAATAACTTTTGCCGTCGTGCAAGCCAGTTCATTACTGAGCGTTGAACGAAAACCCATGATATCGCCTTTTTTCGCGAATCGGATAATTTGTTCTTTCCCGTCAAATCCTGTTTTAAAAATTTTAATGATACCACTTTGAACACAATAGAATCCGTTGATCCGACTGCCTTCATCGTAAATAACGGTACCTCGCTTGTAGAAATCCGCTCCGCCAAGGCTGGCAAGCGATTCAAGCTCTTCATCTGTTAAATGTTTAAAAATGGAATCTTTATCGGTATAGCACTCCAGGTTTTCCTGATCAAACTGGTTCTTTCGCATAGCTGTTGGTATATCTGTTTTAAATTACTTAAATAAACAATAATCAAATGGTTATGTTTCAATACATAAAACTAAACTCAGATTATTCGTATTATTTTTATCTAAATTACAATTATAAACTAATTTTGTAAAAAGTTTAAACAAAAAAATACATGAAGGAAACAATTGATGTTAACTGGACAGGCGAAATGTCGTTTGAAGCAAGTATAGGAGAATATAAAATCAGTATTGATGCTGACCCATCCGTGGGAGGCCAAAACAAAGGCCCTAAGCCAAAACCATTGATGATGGTTTCATTGGCTGGTTGTACCGGAATGGATGTAATATCCATTCTTAAAAAAATGCGGGTAGAACATGGCGGCTTAAATATAAAAGTTGAAGGAGAATTAACCGACGACCATCCCAAGAAATATACAAAAATGAAGGTAATCTACGAATTCAAAGGCAAGGACCTTCCCATGGACAAACTCCAAAAAGCTGTAGACATGTCAAAAGACAAATACTGCGGCGTTAGTGCATCACTGAAAGAAGTTATTGACATTAGTTACGAAATAAAACTGGTGTAATCATTGAACAACCAAGGTTGTTTTTCCCTGGTTGCATGACTATGTTCACTTTCATATTTTGCGTATTCCGTAGGTTTGGACAAGAATCCTTAAACCTTGAAAAACAAAAGATTCGATGAACGATTATATTTGCAGGTAAACCATAGCCATGAAAACTGACCTTTCATCTTTTAATAATTCATGGTACAAGCCGGGTGCACATTGGAAAATAACCTTGTGGTATTTTTTTAATGTGCTGTTTGTTAAAAACGGTTGGAATCCTTCCAGCAAAATAAAAGTTATCATACTTCGAATGTTTGGTGCGAAAATCGGCAAAGGAGTTATCATCAAGCCTGGTGTAAATATTAAATTTCCCTGGTTATTGCAGGTAGGTGATTACGCATGGTTGGGCGAAAACGTCTGGATTGATAACCTGGCCCACGTAAAAATAGGTTCCCATGTTTGCATCTCGCAGGGAGCGATGTTGCTGTGTGGAAATCATAATTATAAAAAAACATCCTTCGACTTGATTACTGCCCCCATTGCTTTGGAAGATGGGGTTTGGATTGGCGCTAAAGCCGTGGTCTGCCCCGGAGTAACAGTACAATCACATGCCGTTTTATCTGTACAAAGTGTTGCAACAAAAGATTTACAGCCATATACCATTTATTCGGGAAACCCTGTAGAACCAGTCCGAAAACGTTCAATCAATGAATAGCATTGAACCATTCTCATTGAAAGATAAATCTATTCCTCAACGGTAAATCCCTGCTTTTTCCATTCAATCAAACCTTTTTCAAGATTGTAAATATTTTTAAATCCGTTGTCTGCAAGAATCACGCAGGCCGTGAAACTCCGGGTGCCTTCATCGCAATACACAAACAGCGGCTGTTCCCTGTCAAGGGTATCAATCATCGACATTAAAACTTTCTTTTCATCCGCAAGAATGCTGTGTGGTATACGTTCTGTTTTAAATTCCTGTTTGCTCCGGACATCAATCAACACCGCATTTCCGAATTTTTGAAGTTCCATGTGAAATTCAAATGCATCAACATTTGAAAATGATCCCATTCTTTTTGTTTGCGCTTCTGTTCCATACGTCAATCCAAACAGAATGAAACCTGCAACAATCACTTTCAGCTTCAATACGTTTAAAATTTCTGACATGAGTTGTTTCACCATTTTCAATTATACCGTTTTAATGTTAACCTTCATAAAAAAACAACCGTACATATGTTACGAAATTAATTTGAAAATATTTTGAAAATACATCATTTCTTTGCAGACTTTATCAATCTCATCTACCCGGACTACTGCGTTGTTTGCGATGATTTGTTGCGAAAACACGAAAAATCCTTGTGTACTAACTGCCTTCTTGATCTCCCAAGAACAGAATTTCATGATGACCGTGAAAATTTTGTGGAACAACTTTTCTGGGGAAAGGTAAAACTGGAACTGGCTACTTCATACCTGAACTTTGTAAAAGGAGGCAAAGTGCAGCAAATCATGCACAAATTCAAATACAAAGGATACAAGGAAGTGGGGGAAAACCTCGGCAAACGTTTTGGTGCCGAATTGAAAAAAACCGAATTTGCCGCAATTGATGCCATTGTACCAGTCCCGTTGCACAAAAAGAAACTCAAAAAAAGAGGGTATAATCAAAGCGAATATTTGGCCCGTGGATTGGCCCAGTCTCTCCAAAAACCTGTTATATCCAATGTATTGATAAGAAATAAATTTACCGAGACACAGACAAAAAAGTCCAAATTTGATCGTTGGCAAAATGTTTCTGATATTTTTATTGTAAACGACAATAACCAGTTTGAAGGCAAACACATACTCATTGTTGATGATGTAGTTACCACGGGTTCTACCCTGGAAGTTGCCGCGGCTGAAATACTTAAATGCAATAATACCCGTGTCAGCATTGCCACCCTTGCCGTTGCCATTCTTTAAATACCCAAATCCTGTTATTTTCTGCTACAAGGGATTTGCAATCCCGGTGTTTACAACTAACTGCTATTTACAACCCTGTTGGGTGCAAGTGTGAGAAGACAGCGACACAGAGAACAATTTGCTTCTTAAAGACAGAAAAAAGAAAACGATATAATGAACAGCCCACCCATAAAACTGCATCCCGAAAGCTTTCGGGACAAGCTCCGACACATCCCGGTTTTTCATCGGTACAAAAGAGCAGTTATTTTACCAACTCACCCGTGGATAATTTTATATTTGTACTTAAATTAACATTTAGAAAGATTTTTGATTAATGTAAATAAGAATCTTGAAACCTTTGAAGGCACTAGAGAAAGCTTTTCTGAAAGTTAAACCTAAGTTGAATGAAGAATATGACGAATGGAAGAAAATAAGTCACAAATAATTATATATCAAACCGAAAACGGAGAAAC
>CAZAMT010000202.1:0-7470 GCA_964486145.1 uncultured Bacteroidales bacterium | reverse complement strand
GTCGTAGAAGAACCTTTAATAATCATGTGCGTGTGTTTTTAAAATATAATCATGGATGTTTCATGTGTTTAAAATTTGTGACAAAACCTGAAATTTGGCACACCCCCGATAGCTATCAGGGTCAATCATGGTAGTATGTGCCTCTGTAATTATCTCAGACCTGGTCTGTTTCATTATTTATCCTCCGTTTGTTTATTTCAACCTGTTGCTGCAGCAGGATGCCCGCTATAATGACTATCAACCCAACAGCAGACGTAAAATATATATTTTCATTTAATACGAGGCTAATTACCACCAGGGGAAAAAAACGGTGTCAGGTAAATTAAATTTCCTGTTTTCGCCGCGTCTTCAGCATATTCAACCGCTTTCAACCAAAAAATAAATGTCAGCCCCATTTAAAATAATCCAACATAAATTGATCCAAATATTCCATAAAGGTTGATTTTGGATTTATCAGGATAAATGAAATATATAATTCCGGTGAATACGGAGGCAAATAAAAAGTTTAGAAACAGTTTTATTTCCGGTTTTCGTTTGTCCCGGGCATTAAATATCCAGTAAAGTGCCCATAGAACAGAACAACAATGAAAAGACAAACAAAAGATGTTAGAACCGAAAAAAATAGCAGGGAAACGAAATCAAAATAGCGAAGACCCAGTTTGAATGCATAAGCTACGGTAGCCCAAAATAAGATTGACAGGCCTGCATAAAAGTAACTTCGGTTTTGATTTTTCACTTTTTTCAGAAAATGATTTCAAACCCTGTGTATGGTACAAGGCATTCAGGTACTTTGATTCCTTCCCGGGTTTGATAATTTTCAAGAATTGCCGCAACAATTCGGGGAAGAGCTAACGCACTGCCATTCAGCGTGTGTAGCGGTTGTGTTTTTTTTTCTCCCCGTTCTTTAAATCGCAGTTTTAAGCGATTGGCCTGAAAGCTTTCAAAATTTGATACAGAACTCACTTCTAACCATTTGTCCTGCGCTCCTGCATATACTTCAAAATCGTAAGTAAGTGCAGAGGTAAAACTCATATCTCCCCCACACAATTTTAAAATGCGGTAGGGAAGATTCAACATTTGTATAATTTTTTCTACATGTTGAACCATGTCCTCAAGAGCCTGGTACGATTTTTCAGGATGATGAATCTGTACAATTTCTACCTTGTCAAACTGATGCAACCGGTTTAGTCCGCGAACATCTTTACCATATGACCCGGCTTCTCTTCTAAAACAAGGAGTATATGCCGTGTTTTTGACAGGAAGATCATCAGCATTTAAAATTACATCACGGTAAATGTTGGTTACAGGAACTTCGGCTGTTGGAATTAAAAAGAAGTTTTCCGTTTGTATATGATACATCTGACCTTCCTTGTCGGGCAACTGGCCTGTTCCGAAACCTGAATCTTCATTTACCATGAGGGGAGGAAGGATCTCATTATAACCCGCTTTTTCGTTTTCATCGAGAAAAAAACTAATAAGGGCACGCTGCAATTTAGCTCCTTTACCTTTGTAAACAGGGAAACCGGCACCGGTTATTTTATTTCCAAGTTCAAAATCAATGATATTGTATTTTTTTGCCAAATCCCAGTGTGGAAGTCTGCCTTCAGGCAAATCGGGAAAACTACCACCGGAGCGGACTTGTTCGTTATCATCTGCACCTTTCCCCTGCGGTACTGATTCATGAGGCAGATTTGGTAATTGAACCAACAGGGCATTCAATTCCTGCTCAATGATATTATGGTCTTCATTGAGTGATTTGATATCTTCTTTAAGCTTTGCAGTCTGTTCACGTGCCGTGTTGGCTTCCTCTTTTTTTCCTTCTTTAAACAACTGTCCGATGCTTTTTGAAATACGGTTAAGTTCAGCCTGCTTGTTGTCAGCATCCTGTTGCAGTTTTTTTCTTTTTTGGTTTGTTTCCAGGATTTGATCCACAATGCGCGATGCATCAAAATTTTTTACACCAAGTTTATGGATAACCTCTTTGGATTGTTCTTCGATTTGCTTTAATGTTAACATAACATGATGAGGTATTAAAAAAAACTCCTGCAATTATAGTCCAATGGAATATAAAAAATGCAGGAGTTTTAATATTTTTAAAGGTGTCTGTTCTATTCTGCCGGAAGCACAGATACGTATGATTTATTATTTCTTCTTCTTTTAAATTCGATTTTACCATCAATGAGGGCAAACAACGTATGGTCTTTACCTATGCCAACATTTGTACCCGGATAGTGCTGTGTTCCGCGCTGGCGCACAATGATGTTTCCTGCTTTCGCGGTCTGTCCGCCGAATAATTTAACACCTAGTCTTTTACTTTCCGATTCGCGTCCGTTTCTTGAACTACCGGCTCCTTTTTTGTGTGCCATATATCTGATTCATTTAAATTATTCTTCTTTATTTTCTTCTTTACTTTCTCCCTCGTTTTTTAATTCATCTGTAGAGGGCTTATTCTCTGCTTTCGGTTTAGCTTTTTTAGTATCGTCTGCTGCTTTTTTGTCTTCCTTTTCAGTTTCTGTCTTCACTCCTTTTTTCTCTTCGGCTTTCGGAGCTTTTGCTTCTGTGGTTTCCTTTTTTTCTTCCTCTACAGGCTTATCCTGTTTTGTTGCTGGTTCAGATTTTTCGGCTTTCGGTTTAGTCTCTTTCTTTTTTGTTGTTTCAACTTCTGTTTTTGCAGAAGCCTGTTTGGATTCTTCTTTTTTCGTTTCTCCTTTAGTTTCGCCGGACTTGGTTTCGTTGGGAATTTCCTCTTTTACAGCTTTTTTTCCAGTTGATTTTTCGTTGATTTCTTCGATCACAATTTCCGATAAATCCTGGCGATGGCCATTTAGTTTCTGATATCCTTTTCTTCTTTTTTTCTTGAATACCAAGACTTTATCACCTCTCACATGTGATAACACCTGGGCTGATATGCTTGCACCTTTGATGGTAGGTGAGCCAATATTTACTTTTCCGTTATTGTCAATAAGTAAAACCTGATCAAATTCAATTTTTTTACCTTCATCAACATTCAAACGGTTAATAAAGACTTTTTGCTCTTTTTCAACTTTAAATTGCTGTCCTGCGATATCTACTATAGCGTACATTTTATAAATGTTTAACCCGTTTTAAACTTGGGAGTGCAAAAATAGAAAAGTTTAATATATCTGCAAAGATTTGATTATAATATTTTTATTTTTTTGGGAGGTAATAAAATTCTTAAAATAAAAAATTTGAACATTTTTCATTATTTCTTTTTACTTGTATTTAAAACAGCTGATTCATTTTCAAGCCAGGCGGTTTTTATTATTTTTGTATAATTTTGAAGAAAATAAAATCGGGGGTAGCATTTTTTTATCATGAGTAGGATTAAGCTTAATGTTTTAGGAATATCATACAGCCAGACCCAATCAGGCGCTTACGCGTTAGTTTTAACTGAGGAAGAAGGAGACAGACGAATTCCGATTATTGTTGGGGGCTTTGAAGCCCAGGCGATTGCTATCCAGTTGGAGGGGTTAAAACCACCGAGACCACTGACCCATGATTTATTTTTAAAATTTGCCAATTCTTTTGGCATTAAATTGCTCGAGGTAGAAATTTATAAGCTCGAAGAAGGTGTATTTTACTCTAAATTGTTTTGTGACAACGGTATCAACAGACTTTCCATAGATGCCCGAACCTCCGATGCAATTGCACTTGCACTGCGTTTCAACTGTTCCATTTACACAACAGAGGATATTATGTCACGAGCAGGTATTATTCTTGATTTTGAGAAAGAATCGAAGGTTAAAAAATCATCCCAGAAATCAAAATCATTTACCATTGACGTTGAAAGCGAGGAGCGGATTTCTGAAGAATTGAAGCATTATAAGATGAAAGATCTCGAGGATATGCTCAAAGAAGCTATTGCGAATGAGGATTATGAAAAAGCTTCCGAAATCAGGGATGAAATAAACCGCAGGGAACGCACCTAACCCGGTTTTTGAGAAATTAACCGATTGATCATTTCAATACGAAAAGTCTCCACCTTGCCATTTTAACCAACGAAAAAAAGAATTATTTTTCACCCATTTCGGGATGGCAATCCTTGCACCCCACAAAATGAATATCATGGGGACTTTGCGGATTCACAAAGGTCGTGTTCATAGTGGTTACGTCCAGACCACAGTTTGATATAGCCGGATGGCAATTTTGACATGAACGTTTCGAATCATTGGAATGTGGAATATGGCATGAATTGCATGTTAAACCTTCATGAACTCCGCGAGGTGTTCGATCGTCACCGGAACCGGCCATATGAAACGAATTGGGGGAATGACAGATAGTACACATTTTTTGCGAATGATCCTTTGCAAGCTTCACTTTATGATCATCATCAATTACCATGGGTTCCGGCAGAATTTCTGCACGGTAAAAATCCTGTTCGTGTCGATCCCAAAATCCAACAGTTGGAGACTTACTCATCCGTTGGTAATGAATCTGGTTTGGGGCGTCATACACTGGTTCTGTTGTTGGAAGATTTTCCTCATGAATGCTATGACAGGTTAGGCAGGGCATGGTTGGTCTATCGGCAAGATCTTCGCGCAGCAGCCTCCATGGACCTTCCATGCTCAGTGGTTCAACTATATCATGTACGGTTCCTTCAAAGAACATCCCATGGCACCGAAGGCAGTCATCATTGATTTGTTCGGTTTGATTATGGGTAACATTTAAAAAAACATCGGAATATTTCATCGAGTGACCACCTGAAAGCCATTTGGCATACTGATTTTGATGACAACTTTTGCAATTATCCATCATTTCAAAGATTTGTTCTTCACTTAACCGGATATCTTCCACATATTCCTCTCTGAAATGATTGATAACCATGTTTGATTTTTCCTGAATGCTGTGCCATCCGTTGCTAAGTGCAGTACCGTGGCAGGTTTTGCAGTGAATATCACGATGTGATGACCGGGCCCACATATCAAAGGAATTGGTTATTTCATGACAGGAGAGGCATGTTTTGTGAGGTGGAGCTGCATTCCAGTAAACATAACCACCGGCAGTTGCAATAATAATAATTCCAACCGTGATTACCGTCATCAGAAGTGTGCGTTTGTATCGTCTGTTTTTAACCATTGATCAGTTGGATTTAAACATTGTTCCGTTCCATTGCTTTTTTATATAATCGGATACCCAATACGAAACAGCCATAATGGTGAGGGCCGGATTAAATCCCCCGTTTGTTACGTGCAGGCTCCCATCGGCAATAAATATATTGTCTATTTCATGGAGCTGGCCATATTTATTGGTTACTGATGTTTTTGGATCATTGCCCATGCGACACGATCCCGACTGATGCTGCGACGGTGTACCTGCCCTACCGGGCACCTTTTGCCATACTTCTGTTGCACCTGATGCTCGCAGCCATTCTTCTGCTTTGCCAGCCAAAAATATGCCTGTTTCAATGTCTTCTTCATGCCGCAAGCCTGACATTCTTAAGGTTGGAACTCCCCAGAAATCTTTTACTACAGGATCAATCTCACATTGATGATTAAATACCGGAATTTCCTGCACAGGCCCATGAATACCCATATTTCGTTTGTAATACTTTCGTTGAAAGTCCTTGTGCGCTTTTCCCCATTTGGCGCTTCCCGGTGGACGCTGCTTTGTAAACAGATATGGCATTCTGATGAACTCATTGCACAGCACACCTCCGCCAATAAAGCCACTGTTATGATGATTGAAATCGCTGATGGCAATGCAGGCACCGGGTCCCACATCGTCAAATACTTCCTCTTCGAACAGACCAATTGCACCTGAATAAGCATGATCCTGAAGATTTTTTCCCACCCAGCCATTATTGTTTCCTGCACCATCAGGAAATAACGATGATTTTGAATTTAGCAACAATCGGGCGGTTTCGGAGGCAGAGGCAGCAATAACAACGATATCGGTAGTTTGGGTTTGCAATTTGTCATTCTCATCGTAATACTGAATGCCTTTGGCAATGCCCCGGTCGTTAACCATGATGTTAAATACCTTACATTCGGTTTTTAGGGTACAATTTCCGGATTCAATTGCTACGGGAATTACTGTATTTTGAGTGCCGCATTTGGCATTCACCGGGCAGGCATATCCTACACAGGTACGCATTCTGTAACAGGCTGGTCGCCCTCCGTAAGGCACGGAATTCCGCAACATCGGGATCGGGAAAGGGTGCCAGCCCTTCTGTCTGGCTACCGGCTCAAGAATCCGGCCTTCCTTGTTGTAAGAAAAAGCAGGCATCGGGTAAGGTTTTTCGCGGGGTGCGCTGTTCGGATTATTTGTAAAATCACCGGCAACTCCAATTTCGTATTCAGCCTTTTCATAAAAAGGTTCAAGATCATCATATGAAATGGGCCAGTCTTCGATGGTGCTTCCTTCGATATGACCATACGTGGATTTCATTTTAAAATCTTCGGGCAGGAACCTCCAGGCCATGGCGCCATAACTGAGCGTGCCGCCACCAACACATGCTGCATTGTTCCCATAAGCATAATCGTTCGGGTATACGATACGAGGCTCATCGCCCTGTGCATTTACCCTTCGGTATTGCTCGTTGTTGGGACCGAAAGCACATTTTAACGGAAATGAACGCTGGGAGATAAGCTCATCATTGTCGTGGTCATCGTAGGTATATTTTTTTCCTCTTTCGAGCAGCAACACGGATAGTCCATGCGTTGCCAGTTCTTTGGCAGCAATACCACCTCCGGCCCCGGCACCAACCACTACAGCATTCACATGTTTGTTTGCCATTTTAATAAATTTAATAGTTAACCGGATTGGTGGGATAGGTTCTCCAATCCATGTTTTTATACCTGTTTTGACTAATGAAGTCAGGATACGGGAGATCAAGCATGCGATAACTCACATACTTATCATTACCACCATGCCTTGGGCTTCCATAAAACCCCTGCATGCAGTGATCGACAACCATTCTAAAAAAATTTCTTTGTTCAGCACCGCCCCAGTTATCAGATAGTAAATTTCCTTTTTCCATTAATTCAAGAAATTCGGTTTGGGTGTTCCATTCCATTGCTTCAAACTTAGTATCATGCAGGTTCAAGGCAGCGGATTGCATTTTCAGCAAATTCACCCGGTAGTTATCCTGATGTTTTTTATAGAATGAAACCAATTGTTTGTCAATATAATTTACGACACCGGCATCTTTGGCACCGGCATCTTCATCGGCAGGGATAATCTGGTCAACCACGGCATTTAAAAGTTTCCCTTCCTCATCTGACAGAAATCTCCACTTGCCACGGGATGTGTTGCAGGATGTATTCAGTGCAGCGATGGAGGCACCAAGCCCAGCGCTCAACAGTCTCATAAAATGACGTCGATTAAGGGATTTTTGCATTGTTCGTCAGTTTTGCCTGAAAAATTAAGAATATTCCGGCGACTATCCAATAACACCAAAGCTAAATGTGGTGATTCATCAGGCAATTTATAATTAGAGTAAATAAAAAA